>JAPKDO010000188.1 GCA_028822535.1 Acidimicrobiales bacterium | reverse complement strand
CGTGGGCGACTCCTCAGGGGTCGACCAGGGGGTGTTGGTGCGCGGCATCCGACCGGAAGTGTCGGCCACGATCGGCGAACCGCCGTTCCGTCCGTGAGCGGCTAGTCGCTGCCGTGCGGCGGCTGTGGCCACGGGCGCTGACCCCGTGCCATCTCGACCAGGTCGTCGAGTTGCAGCGCGTCGAGGTGACGGCGCATGTGCTCGGCCGTGTCGCCCCAGACCGCCAGGAGGACGCACTGGCCCTCGTGGTCGCAGGCGCCGTCGGTGTGGGGTGCTCCGAAGTCTCCGAGCGTGATCGGGCCGTCGACCGCCGAGACGATGTCGCCGAGGGTGATCGCTCCCGGTTCACGGGCGAGCACGTAGCCGCCTCCGACGCCGCGTTTCGATCGCACCAGACCGGCGCCCTTGAGCGCCAGGAGGATCTGCTCGAGGTAGGGCTGGGGGAGTCCGGTCCGGCTCGCGATGTCCCTGACCGACACGGGAGCGTCGCTGTCGTCGAGCGCGAGGGAGAGCAATGCCCGGCTCGCGTAGTCTCCTCTGGTCGACACGCGCACGACGGAGCATCGTAGGGCAGGAGCGTGGGCCGCTCCGGGCTCTCTCCGGCGGACGAACGCGAAGCAACCGTGACGAACTCGGCGTTCACTCTGGAGACCGGGGGGTTCGCGGGTAGCGTGTCGCCGTTGGCTGACGAACCCTTCCTTCCCGACTACGCCGGGCCCTGCGTCACGAACGTGGCGGCCGCCGTGCAGCACCCGCCCGACGAGGTCCCCGACTGGGTCCCGCGTCCGGTGGCCGAGGCCGAACGGTCGACGGTGCTCCTCGTCATCGACGGGCTCGGGTGGAATCAGCCCCAGCCACGTGCAGCGATGGCGCCCACCATCTGTGGGGTCCTCGAAGGCGGCCCGATCTCCACGGTGGCCCCGTCGACGACCTCGACGGCGCTCACGTCGATCGCCAGCGGATGTCCGCCCGGGGACCACGGCGTCATCGGGTACCGGATGTCCATCGAGGGGCAGGTGCTCAACGTGTTGCGGTGGGCGACGCCCGACGGCGATGCCCGCAAGCGGATGCCGCCGGCCGGCTTCCAGCGGATCGAACCCTTCGGCGGAGAGCGTCCGCCGGTCGTGACCAAGGCCGAATTCGCCCGGTCGGGGTTCACCGACGCACATCTCGGGGGCGCACGGTTCGTGGGGTATCGGACCCTCGGGACGCTGGTGACCGAGGTCGACCGACTGGTGCGCTCGGGAGAACCGTTCGTCTACGCCTACTACGAGGGGATCGACAAGGTCGCGCACGAGTACGGACTCGATGCGTACTACGACAGCGAGCTCCGCTGGGTCGACCACCTCGTCGCAGAACTCCTCCAGACGCTGCCGGCCGGAACGTGCCTGGCGCTCACGGCGGACCATGGCCAGGTCGAGGTCGGCTCGAACACGGTCGAACTCGACCCCGGCATCCGACCGCACCTGTCGATGCAGTCCGGTGAGGGCCGGTTCCGCTGGCTGCACGCCCGGCCCGGGCGTGCACGCCAACTCCTCGAAGCGGCCGAGGCGCACACCGACACGGGATGGGTCGCCTCGCGCGATCAGATCGTCGACGAGGGGTGGTTCGGTCCTCGGATCGACCAGACGGTGCGCAACCGTCTCGGCGACGTCGCGATCCTGGCGCGCGACGACGTGTCCTACGTCGATGCCATGGACACCGGGCCCTACGAACTGATCGGACGACACGGCTCGCTCACCGAAGCCGAGATGCTCGTCCCCTTCGTCGCCGCCACAGCCTGACACCACCCGCCCGACCCTGGAGGCTCCATGACCGCGCCCGAGACCGACCCGACCGAGACGCCGTCCGACGACACGATCGAGCGGGGTGAGCTGGTCGAGGCATCCGCATCCGGCGAGGAGGACGCCGAGGCGTCGACCGAGTCCGTCGAGGAGCCGGGGCGTGTGATGCGCATCGGCGCCATGATCAAACAGCTTCTCGAGGAGGTCCGGACGGCCGACCTCGACGACGCCGGTCGCGACCGTCTGCGGGAGATCTACGACCAGTCGGTGATGGAGCTGTCCGGCGCCTTGTCGGACGACCTCGCCGACGAGCTCGCCCGCCTCGCCTCACCGTTCGGCGACCAGCCGGCCAGTGCCGGGGAGCTCCGCGTCGCGCAAGCCCAGCTCGTGGGCTGGCTCGAGGGTCTGTTCCATGGCATCCAGGCCACCCTCTTCGCCCAGCAGGCTGCCGCGCGCCAACAGCTCGAACAGATGCGTCACCAACTCGTCGCCGGTCAGCAGCCCGACGGCCAACAACCCGAAGGCCCCGCCCCTGGGACCTACCTCTGACCTCGCTCGAACTCGAGTCCGAGAGACAGCCCGGAGAAACGGTGAATCCCGCCGTTCACCGAGGGGCGACGTGAAGCCGGGAGCCGTCGGGAGCGCCAGCGAGCAGGCGACGCCGTCGCGAGACTCGCACGGCCCCCCGGGGCTGAAGGCCGAGCAAGGAGATCACGGAACTCACGGGCCGATGAGAAGGGTGCCGCTGATCTCGTAGTCCCGACCCGGTTCGATCGAGAGGTCGACGGTGTCGGTGGCGGTCTGGCCGGCGTCGATGGCCCCGATCGCGACAGGCACGTCGATGCCGGCGAAGGAGAGTTCGATCGACCCCTGCCAGTCGGTGTCGGAGTTGTTGGAGACCGCGATGGCGACCGTGGCTTCGTCGGCGGTGGTCGAGGCGAGCTGGAGGTCCACGATCAGACCGTCGCAGAGGCCCGCCTCGTCGTCCGCGGTGATCGTGTCGGCAGACAACAGCACGGCGTCGTCGTCAACGGTGTTGTCGATGATCAGGGTGGCCTCGACCGCCGCCTCGCAGGTGAGGACGTGCGTGAGCCCGCGCAGCGTCGACGTGGCCAGCGGGATCATGAAGATGGCGAGCAGCGTCACCATCGCGATCCGGGCGCGCAGACTGGTCGGCAACATCCACATCGTGGTCAGCAAACCACACCGAAGACTGCACCGTTGCCGATCGATCGCCGGCGGGGGCGACTTCACTACTGTGCGCCGGGTGACGGGTCCCGGAGTGAGCGAACGCGACGTGGTCGGGGAACTGGCGCGGATCGGCTACGACCGCGCCCGGCGGCTCCTGATCCTCGTCGGGATGGCGATCCTGGCGATCGTGGTGGCCGGCCTGTTGGCTCGATCGGTGGATCACGTCGAGGTCGTCGGCACCCTGTTGTTCGTCCCGATCTTCCTGGCGCTGATGTTCTTCGGCGTGTCCGGAGGAGCGGTGGCCGGAGTCGTGGCGACCGGTGCATACGTGTTCCTGCGGGCTGATGCCATCGACGCCGTCGGGTGGGGCGAGTTCGCCGGGACCGTCGTGTCTCGTGGGTTGGGCTACGTCCTGTTCGGGGTCGCTGGCGGCTGGGCCGCGTCCACGCTGGAGCTGTCGCTCGACAAGCTCGACCTCTACGACACGATCGATGACCTCACCGGGTTGCACAACGCACGGTTCCTCGTCGACGACGTGGGGCTCGAGTCGGCCCGGTCACAGCGCTACGAGACCGTGTTCTCGGTGTCGTTCGTGGAGATCCCCGCAGCCGAGATCGGTGCGCTCTCGACGCGTCGACGCCGCCAGGTGCTGCGCGAACTCGGTCAGCGCCTCGACGCCGGCGTGCGGTCGATCGACCGCGTGGCGCACGGTTTCGACGGTCGGGTCCACCGCGTCGCCACGGTGCTCCCCGAGACGGCAGCGGAAGGGGCGTCGATCTTCCACGGCCGCCTCCTGACCCGGCTGACCGAGTTCTTCTCGTCACACGACCTCGACGTGTTCCTCACGGGCGAGGTGTGCACGATCCCCGGGCACGGCGATGCGCTCGAAGCCCGTCTCGAGAACTGGCGGCGCATCGATGCCGCCGAGCACGCCAGCACGTGACCACGAACGCCGTGTCGCGTGGGCCGCGGTGACTGCTACCGTCGCCGCGACACCGAATCACACGAGTGTGATTCGTCCACAGGTGTGGAGAGCAGCTGTGGAAGAAGTGTGGATAACTGCTGTTTCGGCGCGCCTGCGCCGCAGGTTGCTCGCCGGTCACGCCAGTTCGGAAGATGAAGGGGGACTCGGTGGCTGATTCCTTCACCCACCTCCATGTCCACACCGAGTATTCGATGCTCGACGGCGCGGCGCGTCTCGACGAACTCGTGGCCGCCGCGGCCGCCGACGGTCAGCCCGCACTCGGGATCACCGATCACGGCAACATGTACGGGATCCTCGACTTCTACCGGGCATGCAAGGACCGCGGGGTCAAGCCGATCCTCGGTACCGAGGCCTACATGGCGCATGACCATCGGACCGAGCGCATCGCGGCGCGCGGCAAGATGGACGACTCCGGCGGCGAGGGCGAGGGCGGCCGCAAGCCCTGGTACCACCTGACGCTGCTCGCCGAGAACGAGACCGGCTACAAGAACCTGATCCAGCTCGCGTCGCGCAGCTTCATGGAGGGCTACTACCGCAAGCCCAAGGTCGACTGGGAACTCCTCGAAGAACACAGCGAGGGCCTCATCGCGACCACGGGTTGCCTCGGCGGACACGTACTGCAGGCCATGGTCCCCAAGGCGATCATGGACCCCGACAAGCAACAGGTCGACCACCTGTCGGAGGACGAGCGTTTCGACAATGCGGTCAAGCTGGGTGGCCGGCTCCAGGACATCTTCGGGCGCGACAACCTCTTCGTCGAGATCCAGGACCACGGCATCCCCGCCCAGCAGTGGTCGAACCCGCGCCTGGCGGCGCTGGCCAAGGCCATCCGCGCACCGCTGTTGGCCACCAACGACAGCCACTACGTCCACCGCGACGACGCCAAGGCGCACGATGCCCTCCTGTGCGTCCAGACCGCGTCGATGGTCAGCGACACCAACCGCTTCAAGTTCCACGGCGACGACCACTACCTCAAGTCGGCCGACGAGATGCGGTACCTGTTCCGCGAGTTGCCGACGGCGTGCGACAACACGTTGTGGGTGGCCGAGCGGTGCGACGTCGAGATCGAGTTCGGCAAGCCACAGCTCCCGAGCTTCCCGCTCCCTCCGGGCTTCGACGACGACGACGAGTACCTGCGACACCTCGTCTTCGAAGGAGCGGAGAAGCGGTGGGGCAAGAACCTCGACGACAAGGTCACCGAGCGGCTCATCTACGAACTCCAGGTCATCCGCGACATGGGGTTCTCGAGCTACTTCATCATCACCTGGGACCTGATCAAGCACGCTCGCGACAACGACATCCGTGTGGGGCCGGGTCGTGGTTCCGCCGCCGGTTGCGCGGTGGCGTACACGCTGTGGATCACCGACCTCGACCCGATCGAGTACGACCTGCTCTTCGAGCGGTTCCTGAACCCGAGCCGCATCTCGATGCCCGACATCGACATGGACTTCGACACCCGGTACCGGGACGAGATGATCCGCTACTGCGCCGAGCGCTACGGACGCGAGAACGTCGCCCAGATCATCACGTTCGGCACCATCAAGGCCCGCCAGGCCGTTCGTGACGCCGCCCGCGTGCTCGGGCACGACTACGGCACGGGCGACCGCATCGCCAAGGCCGTCCCACCGCTCATCATGGGTCGCGACACGCCGCTGTACGCCTGCTTCGAGGAGCACCCGAAGTACACCGACGGCTACAAGATGGCCACCGAGATCCGCGAGATGTACGACGCCGATCCGGTCTCGAAGGAGGTCATCGACGTCGCCAAGGGCCTCGAAGGTCTGCGGCGCTCCGACGGCATCCATGCCGCTGCGGTGGTGATCACCAAGGAGCCACTCACCACCTACCTGCCGATCCAGCGCAAGCCGGAGCCGGGTAAGCCGCTGGAGGAGGCGCCGGTGGTGACGCAGTACGAGATGCACGGGGTCGAGGACCTCGGCCTGTTGAAGATGGACTTCCTCGGGCTGCGGAACCTCGACATCATCTCGGACGCGCTCCAGTTGATCTCGGAGATCCGCGGCGTCGAACTCGACATCGACAACGTCGATCTGACCGACGAACCCACGTACGAGCTGCTCCGGGCGGGCAAGACCATCGGCGTGTTCCAGCTCGAGTCGCCACCGATGCGCGCACTGATGCGTTCGCTGGCACCGACCGAGTTCGAGGACGTCGCCGCCCTCGTCGCGCTGTACCGGCCGGGTCCCATGGCGGCCAACATGCACAACGACTACGCCGACCGGAAGAACGGCCGGAAGAAGATCGAGTACCTGCATCCGGACGCCGAGGAGATCCTGGGCTCCACCTACGGGCTCATGATCTACCAGGAGTCGGTGATGCGGATCGCGCAGAAGTTCGCCGGCTTCTCGCTCGCCGACGCCGACAACCTCCGCAAGGCCTGCGGCAAGAAGGTGCGCGAACTCATCGTCAAGGAGCGCGAGAAGTTCGTCGCCGGCTGCGACGAACAGGGCTACGGGCGCGAGCTCGGCGACGCGTGGTTCGACATCATCGAACCGTTCGCCGACTACGCCTTCAACAAGTCGCACTCCTACGGCTACGGGTTCATCGCCTACCAGATCGCCTATCTCAAGGCGAACTATCCGGCCGAGTACATGTCGGCGCTGCTCACGTCGGTCAAGAGCAACCTCGACAAGGCCGCCGTGTACCTGGCCGAGTGTCGTTCGATGGGCATCCCGGTCACCGTCGCCGACGTCAACCGCTCGTGGATGAACTTCGCGCCCGAGATCAAGGACGACGGGAGTTCCGAGATCATCTTCGGGCTCTCCGCCGTGCGCGGCGTCGGCACCGGGCTCGTCCAGCTGATCCTCGAAGAGCGCGACGCCAACGGTCCGTTCCAGGACTTCTACGACTTCTGCGAGCGCGTCGACACCGGCGTGCTCAACAAGAAGACGATCGAGGCGCTGATCAAAGCCGGGGCATTCGACGCCGTCGGCCACAAGCGCCAGGGCCTGTTGATGGTGTTCGAGTCGATCATCGACCACACCATCGCCCGACGCAAGGAGACCGACGCCGGAATCCAGAGCCTCTTCGGTGGCGACATGGCCTCCGAAGCCGGGGGAGTGAGCTTCGACGAGCGGGAGGAGATTCCCGACACCGAGTTCCCCAAGACTCAGAAGCTGGCGTTCGAGAAGGAGATGCTTGGTCTCTACGTGTCGGACCACCCGCTCTTCGGGGCCGAGGACTTCCTCGCTCGTCGCACCGACGGCACGCTCTCCGACCTGACGGAGATGGAAGACGGCGCCATCAAGACGTTCGGCGGCGTCATCACCACGCTCCAGCGCAAGTGGACCAAGAAGGGCGACCTCATGGCTGTCTTCGTCCTCGAAGACCTCGGCGCCAACGCCGAGACGATGGTCTTCCCCCGCACCATGACCGAACACGGTCACAAGCTCGACGACGACGCCATCGTGTTGATCCGCGGCAAGGTCGACAAGCGCGACGACATCCCGAAGCTCATCGCCATGGACGTCGATGTCGTCGAGGGCGTGTCCGACGTCGCGGAGCCGTTCCGGATCGCCGTGACGGCCAACCGTCTGACCGCCGGGTTGATCGACCAACTCAAGGAACTCCTGCTCGACCATCCGGGTGATCACCCGGTGTTGCTGCATCTGGGCGCTGACAAGGTCCTCCGCCTCCCACCGGCCTACGGCGTCGACGCCGCCGCTGGCCTCATGGCCGAGATCCGGGTGCTCCTCGGCCCGGATTCGCTGGTCGACTCCCCTCCGGGCTCGACCGATCCCGGCTGAC
>JAPKDO010000187.1 GCA_028822535.1 Acidimicrobiales bacterium | reverse complement strand
CTCGCCGGTTCGGCTCGATGGCGGCCGTCACCTTCGGCGACGGCACCGTGACATTCGGGCCATAGCCGTTCGGGGCATAACCGTTCGGGGCATAGTCGTGCGACGTCCGGGTATGGGACGATCCAACAGGCCCGGCGGGACGGTCCCGCCGGGACGTGGAACAACCCGGAGGCAATAGGCCCTATGCAATCCAGCGTCGACACCGAGAAGAGGACAACCGACACGACGACCGATCGTCCGGATGGCCGACGCCAGATCGGTGCCGACGACTACCCGTCGAGGATGGGGCGGCCGGCCGAACTGCTCGACCGGGTCCATCCGGTGGTCTACGAGGGCGGGAGCGGCCCGCTCGACCCGGCCCAGGTCCGACGCTTCGACGAACACGGGTACCTGAACGTCGAGTCGATGTTCAGTCCGGAGGAGGTCGGCCTGCTCGACGCTGCCGTCAGCGCACTCGTGGACGATCTCACGCCGTCGATCGGTGACGCGGAGAACGCCGAGCGACTGATCGTCGAACCCGGTTCCGATGCGATCCGGTCGATCTTCTCGTTCCACCAGGAGTCCGGACCGCTCGGCCAGGTCGTCGGCGACGACCGCCTTGCCGGCGTCGCCCGCCAACTGCTGGCTTCCGACGTGTACGTCCACCAGAGCCGGGTCAACCGCAAGCCCGGCTTCCGGGGCGAGGACTTCGGCTGGCACTCCGACTTCGAGACCTGGCACACCGAGGACGGCATGCCGACGCCCCGCTGCCTCAGCGCCAGCGTCGCGCTCACCGACAACCACTCGTTCAACGGTCCGCTGATGGTGATGCCCGGTTCACACCGTTGGTTCGTCACCTGCCCCGAGCCCACGCCACCCCGCAACCACGAGTCCTCGCTCGAACAGCAAGAGGTCGGTGTGCCCGATGACGACAGCCTCCAGACGCTCTACGACCGCTGCGGGATCGAGCAGTGCACCGGACCCGCCGGCTCGGTGACGTTCTTCGACTGCAACCTCATGCACGGTTCGAACACGAACATCTCGCCGCTGGCGCGACGCAATTTGTTCGTCGTGTTCAACAGCATCGAGAACCGTCTGGTCGAACCGTTCAGCGCGCCGGACCGACGCCCGAACCACGTCGCGTCGCGCACGTTCGACGTCGTCTGAGGAATGCGGTCCGGCGTCAGCCGAGGGCGGCGATGACCTCGGCGGGCGCTTGGACCAGTTCGATCAGGACGCCTTCACCCGACAGCGGGAACTCGTCGTTGCCCTTGGGGTGCACGAACACGATGTCGTGACCGGCCGCGCCGGGGCGGATGCCGCCGGGCGTGAAGCGCATGCCCTGCTCGGTCAGCCAATCGACCGCCGTCGCCAGATCGTCGACCCAGAGGCCGATGTGGTTGAGCTTCGGGTCGTGGACCTTGGGGCGGCCCTCGGGGTCGAGCGGTGACATGAGATCGATCTCCACCGCGTGCGGACCCTCGCCGAGGCGGAGGATGTCTTCGGCGACGTTCTCGGACTCGCTCGTGAAGTCACCGGTCTTGGTCACACCGAAGGTGTCGACCCACAGCCCACGCAGGGCATCGAGGTCGAGACCACCGATGGCGATCTGTTGCAGGCCGAGGATCTTGAAAGGGCGTTCGCTCACGGCTCGACACCCTATTGACGCGGTGGACGTGACGAAGAGGTCAGCCGGCCGGCTCGCAGACGACGACAGGGATCTCGCGGTCGGTGTTGGCCTGGTAGCCCGCGTAGTTCTTGAACTTGCCGGTGATGCGCGTCCACAGTTCGGCGCGCTCGTCACCCGTCGCGGTGCGCGCCACCATGGCCTCGGTGACCCCGTCGATCGTGATCTCGACCTCGGGGTTCACGACCAGGTTCTTGTACCACTGCGGATGGTCGGAGTGACCTCCCTTGGAGGCGACGAGCACGACGGAGCCGTCCTCGATGATCGGCGCGGTGAGCAGCGTTGATCGACGCTCGCCGCTCGACCGACCCGTGACGTGGAGTTCGAGTGTCGGCATACCAGCGAGCTGCTGGGGCCAGCGCCCACCGGTCGCGAACAGCAGGGCGCGGTGGGTGTTCTCGAGCACCCAGGCGCCGACGGTGGGGACGAGGTCTTTGTTGGCCATCTCCAGAGTCTGGCGTGCCCGTGCCACCGCCGTCGTGCTGACAGACTCGGTCCATGACCGTGACAGCGGGTGGGGCGGCGTCGGCCGACGCCGGACGTGAGCCAGCACCGGAACACGAGGACCGTCCCGAGAAGCTCCACCGCGTCATCGTGCCGGTGTCGAATCCACGGACAGCACCGCTGCTCGTGTCGATCGCCCGCGCCATGCTCGATCCGGAGGAGGGAGACCTCGTCGCCTTGGCGGTCGCCACCGACGAAGCCCAAGCCGAGTCCTCGTCCGAGTCGATGACCCAACTCCAGGACGCGCTCGACGCCAGCTTCGGACCCGAACACGGCATCGAGATCAAACGCCGACAGGCACCGGCGATCGCCCGTGGCATCCTCGACTTCGTCCGTGAGAACAACCCGGACCTGGTCGTCATGGGGATGGACCTGTCGGCCGACGGGCGGCACTTCAGCGCCGTGTCCGATGCCGTGATCGAAGCGGTGCACTGCCCGGTGCTGGCCATCCGCCCGAGCGACATGATCGGCGTCGAACGCGTCATGGTCGGCGTCGACGGCAGCCCGGAGTCGCTCTCGGCGTTGCGGCTCGCCGTCCTGGCGGCCGACGGGCTGCAACTCCCGCTGCGAGCGATTCACGTGCGCGACCCGGCGCTCTCGCGCAGCTTCGCCGCAGCCGTCATCGCCGAGGCGGCGCACGAGGTACCGGAATGGATGGACGCCGACGGCTTCGTCGTCGAGGCGCCACACCCGACCCAGGGGCTGGTCGAGGAGTCACTGCCGACCGATCTGTTGTTCCTGGCCTCGGCTCATCGGCGGGGTCTCGCACGACTCGCCTCGGGCGGCACGCTCGACCAGACGCTGCGACACGAGCAGGCACACGTGGCGGTCCTCGCCCGGCGCAAGAACTCGACCCGGACCCGGCGGACCCGCTTCTGGTCGTGGTTCCGGGCGTTGCGGCCGACGCTCACGCGCCTCGAACGTGAATCGGTCCGATGGCGCGCCGGCGCGAACGCTCCGCTCACCTCCGACTACCTCATCCTGCTCGGCGTCGCCGCCGTGCTCGCCTCGTTCGGCCTCCTCCAGGACAACGTCGCCGTCGTGATCGGGGCGATGCTCGTCGCGCCGCTCCTCGGTCCCCTGGCTGCGGCATCGACCGGGTTGGCGTCGGCGCGCGTCGACGTCCTTGCACGATCATTGTTCACGCTGCTCGCCGGGACAGTCGGGGCCGTCGTGCTCGCGCTCGGCGTCGGCGCGCTGATCCCGGTCGATCGTCCGACCGACGAGATGCTCGCCCGTGGAAGCCCGTCGCTGATCGACCTCGGCATCGCGGTGTTCGCCGGTGTCGTCGGCGCCTACGCCACCGCCCGCAAGGACATCCCCGCGGCACTCGCCGGCGTGGCGATCGCCGCCGCGCTCGTCCCGCCGATCTGCACCACCGGCCTGGCCTTGGGCCTCGGCGACACCGAACTCGCAGCGGGCTCGCTGCTGCTGTTCACGGTGAACACCGTGTCGGTGGTGGTCGTCGGCTCGATCGTCCTGTGGTGGATGGGCCTGCGACCGACCGACGGCCACCGGCGTCCCGCCAGTTGGTTCGCCGCGATCCTCGGCACGGTGCTCGCGTTCGTGCTCGTCGTCGCCGGGCTCGACGCCTTCGCCGAGGCGCGCCGGGCGAGCGTCGCTGCCGACGACCTCGAACGCCTCTTCCCCGACGACGACATCGTCGAGTTCGACGTCGACGGGCGGGATCCCATCGTCGTCACGGCCGTCATCCGCACCGTGGACGAGATCGAACCGGCCGACGTGCGGGCAGCGTCACGTTCGCTCGGCGAGGAACTCGGGCATGCGGTCGAACTCCGCATCATCGAGGAGCGGGTCCTCACGTCCGGCTGAGACGGAGTCCGAGGCGCGGGTCGATCATCCGCGCGACGAACGCACCGTGGTCGATACCGTCGAGCGCGATGCAAACCGACCAGCGCCCCGACACCCCGACCGAGGCCACTGCACCGGTCTGCCAGCCGTCGCCGCACGCCGTGTTCAGCGAGTGCCCCCATTGCGCAGGGGCGATGCGCCCCGAGCACGCCCACTTCCGTTGCGGGCAGTGCGGCTGGCGCGACTCCTGCTGCGACTGACATGACCTGACCTTCAGGTGGCCGCCAACCGAGCGCCGACGAGGTCGTAGATCGACCCGTCGACCGCGACGAGGTCCAGAAGGCCCGCGTCGGTGAGCGCAGCCCGAACGCCCGGGTCGTCGCGAGCCCCCAGGAGACGTCGGCGGAGATCGTCGACGAGGTGGTCGTCGAGGTCGGCCCGCACGACGAGCGGCTGGACCGGCCACGGCCCGAACCGAGCGACGCGATCGAACGACGCGACAGCCGGATCGACGCGCGCACGACGGTTGCGGGAGACCGAGTCGACGACCGCTGCGTCGATCGTGCCGGCGACGAGCGCATCCATCGATCGCTGGTGCCCACCGGTGAACACGAGATCGGCTCGGTCGAGGTCGAACCCGGCGTCGTCGGCAGCGAACCGGAGGGCGTGGTGTCCGCTCAGGCTGACCGGGTCGTTGCAGCCGACCCGTCGGCCGGCGAGGTCGGCGACACCGCGGATCGGAGAACCCGCCGGCACCACGAGGTCGCCGAAGTAGACGGGACGGCCGTCGGCGTCCGGATCGTCGGGTACCCACGCCACACCGAGGAGCCGGACGCCGGGGCCTGCTGCCCACGACTGGTCGGCGAACGACGTGGAACAGATCCATCCGATGTCGGCGCGGCCGTCGGCGAAGGGGTCGTCACCGACTTCGGGTCCCGAGGCGTGTTCCTGGAACCACACGTCGGCGCCGAGCACCCGGGCGAACGCTTCGAACAGCGATGCCGGGAGCCCCGGCGAGAGACACGACACCGCTCGCACGGGACGACGGTAGCGTCGGAGACCATGTCGTTCCGCCGCGCCGTCGCCCCCGTCGGCGTCGCGTCGGTGGTCTTCGGTGGCTACTTCGCGTCGTCGCCGGTTCTCGGGCGCTATCACCGGAATCCACCTGAACTGTGGGCCGGCGCGGCCGGCGCCGCCGCTCTCGGTCTCCGGAACCTCCGATCCGGTTCGGTCGCGGAGCGGATCGGCGGCCTTGCGGGCATCGCTGCGCCGGCGGCGGTCTGGTACTACCTCAACCGCTACTCCCCGTATGACGAACGAGATGACGACCTCGATGTCGGCGGCACCTTCCCCGACTTCTCGCTGCCCACGAGCACGGGCGGGCAGCTCGACTCGGGCGACCTCCGCGGCGATCGCGTGCTCCTGATGTGTTACCGGGGCGGTTGGTGACCGTTCTGCGTCACCCAGCTCGTGGAGCTGCGGCGGAGCTACCAGGACATCCTCGACCGGGGTGTCCGCGTCGTCGCGGTCAGCGTCGATGACGTCGCCCAGTCCGAGGCGCTCCGCCGGCGCGTCGGACTCGACATCGAGTTCCTGTCGGATCACGACGGCACGCTGCTCGACCATCTCGGCGTCCGTGACGATGCCGGGCTCATCCCCGGGCTGAGCGCCGCGGGATTCGGCGGCGACGACGACGTCGGTCGGGCCATCTATCTCCCGACGACGTTCCTGCTCGACGAGGACGGGGTCATCCGCTGGATCCACCGGGCCGACGACTACCGGGTCCGTGCGACCGCCGACGCCGTCATCGACGCCATCGACGACCGTCTCCCGCCCGCCTGACGGCTCTCAGCCGACGACCTCGAACGTCGCCGCCAACGCGACACCGATCCGGGGACCCGAGGCCTCGGCTGCTCGGCGGAGGAAGTCGCCAGCGTTCGCCATGTCGCCGCCCAGGTTCTCGAGGTAGACGCGGTGGCACAACAGCGACTCGACGCCGCGCTCGAACGTGTCGGTCACATCGACACCGTGCGTGGCCTCCGGGCTACCGCTGAACGCGACGAACCGGACGCCGTCCCATGCGTCCCCGCGGTCGGGGAAGCTCCACGGGTTGCCGGCGTCCCGCACGGCGTCGAGGAGCGAACGGCCCACAGCCCGATGGTCCGCATGGTTCCAGCTCGGACCGCCCCACGAGTCCCGGAAGTTGATCGACAACACGACGTCGGGACGGTGGCGCCGGATCGACGCTGCCAACTCCTCCCGCAACGCCAATCCTTCGAGCACCGCGCCGTCCGGCAGGCCCAGGAACTCGACGTCTTCGACACCGACGACGCCGCACGACTCGACCTGTTCGGTCCGGCGCAGCGGCCCGACCTCGTCCGGGTGCATCGTCGAGATGCCCGCCTCGCCGTCGGTGACCAACACGTAGGCGATGTCCTTGCCCTGGTCGGTCCAGCGAGCGACGGCCGCCGCTGCTCCGTACTCCATGTCGTCGGGATGGGCGACGACGGCGAGCGCCCGTTCCCAGTCTTCGGACAGGACGTCGAGGTCGGTCATGGCCCGACCCTACGAACTCGAACGCCGTCGGGTCTTCGACGACGAACATCGGGGTATCGACCGCACATGTCTGACGACTCGTCCCGCACATCTGCGCTCGCCTGGAAGGCCGTGTCCACGTTGGCCGGTGTCGGCGGCGCGATCGCCACACGGAAGATCACCAACGCAGCCTGGTCCGCCGTCTCGTCCGGTTCGGCGGAACCACCCCTGAACCCCGCCGACCGTCGCGTCTCGTGGTCGGAGAGCCTGCAATGGGCGATCGCCGCCGGCGTCGGTGCCGGCATCGGTCGTCTCGTCAGCCAGCGCGTGGCGTCGGCCGGTTGGGAGTCGGCCACCGGAAGCCCGCCACCCGGAGTCGCCGCCTGACCACGCGGGTCCCCTCGCGTCGACGCCTCGCTCGGGTACCGTCCGCGCCTTCGACTCGAGCAAGGGGACAAGACCATGGGTATGTGTGACGGACGGGTAGCGATCGTGACCGGGGCGGGACGCGGCATCGGCCGCGAGCACGCGCTGATGCTGGCGGAGCAGGGCGCTGCGGTGGTGGTCAACGACGTCGGCGGGACACCCGAGGGCACGGGGACCGACCTGTCGCCCGCGCAGCAGGTCGTCTCCGAGATCGAGGAGATGGGCGGGCGAGCCATCGTCAACGGGGCCGACGTCGCCGACTGGGACCAGGCCAAGGCCATGGTCGACGAGGCGATCGACACCTACGGACGCCTCGACGTGTTGGTGAACAACGCTGGGATCCTGCGCGACCGGATGATGGTCAACATGACCGAAGAGGAGTGGGACGCCGTCGTGCGGGTCCACCTCAAGGGCACGTTCGCCCCGGCTCGCCATGCCGCTGCGCACTGGCGTGAACGCGCCAAGGCCGGCCAGGAGAACGACGCTCGCATCATCAACACCACGTCGGTGTCGGGCATCTACGGCAACCCGGGCCAGACCAACTACGGCGCCGCCAAGATGGGCATCGCCGGCTTCACCATCATCTCGGCGATGGAACTCGCTCGCTACGGCATCACCGTCAACGCCATCTCCCCCGGCGCCCTCACCCGGCTGACCGAGGCGCTGCGCGCCGAGCCGCCGAGCGACGAGGAGCGCGAGGCCGGTTCACCACGCTGGATCGCCCCGATCTGCACCTGGCTGGCGTCCCCGCTGTCGACGAACGTGACCGGACGCGTGTTCCAGGTCCACGGCAGCGAGATCGCCATCGCCGA
>JAPKDO010000186.1 GCA_028822535.1 Acidimicrobiales bacterium | reverse complement strand
TTCTCCGACTTCGGTTGCTACGGCAGTGAGATCGCGACACCGACCATCGACGCGATCGCCGCTCGGGGGCTGCGCTACTCCGGATTCCACACGACGGCGATGTGCTCGACGACACGGGCCGCGCTGCTCACGGGTCGCAATCACCACAACGTCGGCGTCGGCTGCCTCGCCAACTTCGACAGCGGGTACCCCGGCTATCGCGGCAAGATCGCCCGCTCGGCCGGCACGGTCGCCGAACTGCTCAAGCCCTACGGCTACCGCTCGTATCTCACCGGGAAGTGGCACGTCACGCCCCTCACCGAGACCGGGCCGACCGGCCCGTACGACGGTTGGCCGCTCCAGCGCGGGTTCGACCGCTACTACGGGTTCCTCGACGCCGAGACCGACCAGTACGCCCCAGAGTTGGTCTACGACAACCACCACGTCGACCCGCCCGGAACATACGAGGACGGCTACCACCTGTCGATCGACATCGTCGACAAGGCGATCGAGTTCCTCAAGGACCATCGTGCCGGTGTGCCCCACACCCCGTGGCTCACCTGGGTCGCGTTCGGTGCGTGCCATGCCCCGCACCAGGCGCCGAGAGACATCATCGATCAGTACGAGGCGGTGTTCGCCAAGGGGTGGGACGCGACGCGTGAGGAGCGCCTCGCCCGCCAGATCGACATGGGAATCGTGCCGCCGGGAACCGAACTCCCGCCGAGGAACGACCATGTCGGATCCTGGGAGTCCCACTCGGCCGACGAGCAGCGCGTGTTCGTCCGCCTGCAGGCGGCGTACGCCGCGATGCTCGATCACGCCGATCGTCAGATCGCCCGGCTCATGGGATTCCTGGAGGAATCCGGGATGGACGAGGACACACTCGTGCTCGTCCTCTCCGACAACGGCGCCAGCCAGGAGGGCGGACCGGCCGGGTTCGTGAACGCGATGGGACCGTTCAACGCCCAACCCGAATCGATGGACGACAAGCTCGCCCGCCTCGACGAGGTCGGTGGCCCTGGCACGCACGCCAACTTCCCGTGGGGGTGGTCGATGGCGGCCAACACGCCACTGAAGCGCTACAAGCAGAACACGCACGGCGGCGGGATCCGCGACCCCCTCGTCGTCTCGTGGCCGGCGCAGATCTCGGCTCGCGGCGAGGTTCGCGACCAGTTCTGTCACGCCAACGACGTCGTTCCGACGCTGCTCGACGTGCTCGGTCTCGAGCTCCCGGACGCGGTCGGTGGCGTGGCACAACAGCCGCTCGACGGCGCCTCGTTCCGCGCCACGTTCGACGATGCCGGAGCGCCGCCTCCGAAATCCGACCAGTACTTCGAGATGTTCGGTCATCGGGGCATCTGGCACGACGGATGGAAAGCCGTCGCCTACCACCCGCCGTACACGCCGTTCGAGGACGACCGGTGGGAGCTCTACGACCTCGACGAGGACTTCGCGGAGGTCCAGGACCTCGCAGCATCCGAGCCGGATCGTCTCGCAGCGCTCCAGGACCTGTGGTGGGAGCGCGCTCGCGAGAACCAGGTACTCCCGCTCGACGATCGCTTCGCGGAACGCTTCGCCGAGAACGCCGAGCGTCACCGCGGCGGACGCACGCACTACGAGTTCTGGGCCGGGATGGGCCACGTGCCCACCGACGCCGCTCCCGATCTACGTAGCCGGTCCTACACGATCACCGCCGAGGTGCTCGAGGCTGGCGACGGCGTGCTCTTGGCCCACGGCGACGAGACGTCGGGCTATTCCTTCTACGTCCAGGACGGCCATCTCGTCCACGACCTGGCGGTCGGCGGGCACAACCAGATCGTGCGATCCGATCGACCGATACCGGACGGCCGGTCGACGTTGCAGTTCACGCTCCGACGCGAGACGCCTTTCGCCGGGAAGGCGGCTGGTGTCGGGGTGTTGTCCATCGACGGCGAGGAAGTCGGGTCGTTCGAGACGGACCGGATCTTCATCGTCACGATCTCGTGGAGCGGGTTGGACATCGGGCGGGATCGGGTCTCACCGGTGTCGCACTACGAGGCGCCGTTCGAGTTCACCGGCCGAATCCGCCGGGTGACGGTCGACCTCGCCGACGACCAGGAGCTCGATCACGATGCGGTCGGACGCGCCGAGACCGCCCGGGAGTGACCGGGCGGCCTCGAGGGATCTCGGTGTTGAACTGGTCGGCTCAGTACCAGTGTGGGCGACCGCCGACAGCGCGTCCGGCGGAGCCGAGGATGGCGAGCACGGCACCGGCGATCACGAGGATCACGCCGATGGTGGTGAGGATCGGGATGCCCACGAGGACGCCGATGAGAGCGAGGATGATTCCGGTGATGATCATGCCGAGGTCTGTACCCCGTCGTTGCCTCGCCAGACCCGCCATCCACGATCATGGTCGCTTCACCCCGAATCGTGGCGTCGCGCATGACTCTGCTGGGCTGACGGCGTGAGCGTCGACGTGGAAGCGATCCGGCTACGCGAGATCCGATCTGCCAAGCGGCGGGCGACGGCGTTGCTGTTCCTGGTGGCCGTGGCGTTCGTCGTCGTTGCGATCACGACCGACGACGAGGGCAGCGCGGGGTACCTCCGGGCCGGCCTGGAAGCTGCGATGGTCGGAGGGCTGGCCGACTGGTTCGCCGTGGTCGCCATCTTCCGCCACCCGCTCCGCCTCCCGATCCCGCACACCGCGGTGATCGTGCAGCGCAAGGACGCCTTCGGTGAGACGCTCGGACAGTTCGTCCAGCAGCACTTCCTCAACGCCGACACCGTGGGGGAGCGCGTCCGGGCGATCGGGGTCGCCGATCGGGCGTCGTCCTGGGTCCGTCAGCGGGACAACGCCCGGAAGATGGCGGGCTACGCCGCCGAACTCGCCGTCCGTCTCGCCGACGTCGTGAAGGACGACGATCTGTTGCATCTGGCGGAGACGGAGGTGCGTGCTCGTCTGACGAATCTCGATGTCGCACCCCTCGCGGGCCGCCTGCTCGAGGTCGTGACGGAGGAGGGACGCCACCGCGAACTCGTCGATTCGGTCTTGCGGGGGCTCGACGGGTTCCTCGAAGAGAACGAGACCCTGCTCCGCGAACGGTTCATCGACGAGTCGCCGTGGTGGGTTCCGGAGGTGATCGACGACCGCATCTTCAACCGACTGGTGATGGGTGTCCGGGCGATCATCCGCGGTGACACCGTCGGGGGTTCCGAGGAGCTGCGCGAGCGGATCGACGTCGTGGTGCAGCGGATCATCGATCGGCTCGAACACGACGACGTCTGGCGGGCCAGAGCCGAGGTCCTCAAGGACGAACTGCTCGACCATCCGGCGCTGCGGACCTTCATCGAGTCGCTGTGGGCCGACCTGAAGGAGACGCTGCGCGAACAAGCCGCCGACGACGGCTCAGCGCTCCGTGCGCGCCTGACCGACGTGATCGTGTCGGCCTCGGAGCGATTCCGTGAGGACGAGGCATTGATGGCTCGAGCGGACGAGGTGTTCGAGCGCGGGGTGAACGCGGTGGTCGAGACGTTCGGCGACGAGATCACTCGGATCATCTCGTCGACGATCTCGCAGTGGGACGGTGAGGAGACCGCCGGTCGCCTCGAACAGCTCCTGGGGCGAGACCTCCAGTTCATCCGCATCAACGGGACGATCGTCGGAGGCTTGGCGGGTCTCGCCATCCACGGTGTGTCGGACCTGCTCGGCTGATTCTCTCGCCGTGTTGCCGCTCGGCTGGGCGAGGTCGGCTACACGTCATGTCGACGCCGGAGGGAGCGGTCGAAGGCGACACGGGGTGCCTCGTTCGGTGCGACGAAGAGTCAGATAGCTGGACAAGAGGGCGGCCAGCGCCGGGAGCGTCGAGAGGCCGGCCAAGACGACCACGAGACCGAGTGGGAACCCGAGCGCGCTCAGTCCCTCGCGCCATGACGCTGCGACGGTGCCTTCGACACGCGTGGTCGCATCGATGAGATAGGCGCGAAGGACCCCGTTCGAAACCAGCGCAGTCGTCATGATGCACGTGCAGAGACCGATTCCGAGCGCAGCCGTTGCCAGACGCCGCGGAAGTCGCGTGAGCCCTGCAGCGACCAGAAGTGCGTACACAGGCCACGCCGGAGGCAGGTAGCGAGAATGGGCGATGCCTCCGCTCGTCACGTGCTGCACGAAACCCCACATAACCACGGCAACGAGCAGGAGCAACGCCGCGACGACGATGAGCTCATGGCGCGCCTCGCCGCGCCACCATCGGATCGAGCGGAGAACGACTGCGATGACCCCCAACGCAAGGCCGGCCCAGAGCAGAACGAAACTCATTCGGTCGACGAAGTGCACCGGGGGGGAGTCGGCCCGAAACGACAGGTCGACCCAGAGCCCGCGATAGCGAGCCGCCAGGAATGGCGCCTCGAACAGACCGTCGACGGGTCGGCTGTGTCGTCCCAGCAGCTCATACAAGGCCTTGCCGCCGGTCAGGTCACCGTAGAGACGAATGTTGCGGAGATAGATCGGCCCCGACAGGAGCAGCGTGACCACGGCTGGCACAGCGACAACGGCCATCGACCTCCGCAACCCGCCAGGCGTCCTGCGCAGCCGAAGCGCTCCAGCGAATGCGAGTCCGATCGCGACGAATGCGAAGGGCACCGCCGAGACGCGCGTCAGCGCAGCTCCCGCGCTGAGGGTGGCGAGTGCACCAATCCTTCGAGTCGTGGGGCCACCAGTGAGACTGCGCGCCCCCGCCCACAGCACGGCGAGGGACAGGGCGAGTCCGGCGGAGTCGTTGTAGGTGAAACCGGAGTTGACGGTGACATGCGGCAAGAGCATCCCGATCCCTGCGGCGGCGAGCCATGTGGACGGTCGCCTCGGCATCAGTTCCGACGCCAACCCGACGAGGGAAACGACTGCCACCACCCGAACCCGATCGACACCAGCCGTCCTGCTCGAATCGCTGTGCCCGGGTCGGAGACGACGTTCACGCCGCGCACCACTGGGCCCAGCACCAAGTAGTACAGCGGGGGATGGTTGGCGGTGTAGACCGTTCTGTTCTCGCGGTACGTGTACGAACCGCCGGCGAGTGGATCGAACACCGTGGGCGGATCCAGCGCGGACAGGTAGTACCCGTAGCTGACGTGCGCTCCCTCATCGACTGGAGTCAGAGGCGGATACAGCACCGCCGTGGTCAACGAAGCGGCCACGAAGGCGATCACGATTGCGGCGAGTCCGGTCCAGATGGAGCGAGCCGTCGATGGGCCGTACGTCCGGAGATCCAGCAATCCGCCGTGCGCGGTTGCGGTCGCTCGCCCCTGGCCGCCCATGAACGTCCAACGTAACAGTTGGGCCCGAAGCCTCCCGACCTCGAGAGCGGGCGCTGCTCCTCGCTCCGCTATCTCGGCTGAGCGAAGGGGCCGGAGGTCAGCGCCCGGTGCCCGAAGCCTGTGGCCGACTCTCCGGCTCGGTGGCCCGGCCCAGCTGAATCCCCCGATAGCCGCCCTCCGACGGAACGAGGAGCTCTGCCTCCCAATTGCTCTTCGCCTGGCCCTTCTCGATCACATACTCGTCGACGAAGACTGGCCGACCCGAACCCAACATCTCGGCGATGACCGTGTCGACATCTGCTGGATCCCAAACGACGAACGAGTAGTGCCCGTGGAACGTACGAGAAAGGTGCTGGAGCTTCTGCCCGGCACCATCGTGGCCATAGAGGATCACGGATTCCTCGGGGAGCGTGTCCAGTGCGTCGTGCGTCCTCGCCAGGTTGCTTCGTACGGTCGGTTCGACCTCCACCTTGGGGTAACGGTCGCCGATCAATGCTCCCTGGGTCACCAAGAACGCCACGCCGACGAGGAGCAGAGCAGCGGAACCCACGGCCGGCTTCGGGGCTCGAGCTCGAACCCACCGCGCGCCCTCGACGCAGGCGACCGATGCACCGAAAGCGAGCGCAGGGTACGCGAACTGGTGGAACCTGCGGGTCCACCACAGCGGATTCGTCGGCGTGGCATGCATGTCGACGAAAACCGCCAACAGCGGTAGGAGCCAGGCGCCGCCGACGATGCCGAATCGGGCGACCAGTCTGGGAAGTGCGAGCGCGAGGCCGACCACGCCGACGATCAACAGGAGTCCGGTGGATTGCCAGAGCAGCGGGCCCGTCGCGAATCTGGCCTGCCGGATCACGCCTGCGAGCATCGTCTGGCCCGGCGTCATTCTCGCCTTGAGGACATCGCCGAGCGCGACGACCACGGCGATCAGCGCGATCGGTACCCACGGTCGAGCGTGCACGGCACGTCCCCCGTGTGACAGTCCAGAGCGGGCCACGGCCCGAAGGCGGTGGACGGAGGAGAGCGCGAGCGATATCAGCGCGAAGGGCAATGCGAGGTGCCCGGCTCGGCTTGGTTTCGCAAGTCCTTCCGCAACGATCTCTGGAGTCGGCCATGGCAAGGCGGGTTCGATGGAGAACGCGGTCAGCGGCGTCGGCGAGGTCGTTCCTCCCGTGAGGGACACCCAACTCGTCAAGACGAACACGCCGACCACGAGGGACCACCAGCGAGGACGCACCGCTGCGAGGACGAGGATGCTCACAAGGACGCACAACTCGAACTCCTCGCGAGCATGTGGCAATAGGGCCAGCGGGAGCAATCCGAGCGCGACATGACGTCGGGGCATACGCAGAACAGCGAGGACGGTCGTCAGGACCAGCACCGCAGTCAATGGCTCGGACATCGGATATCGAGCGAGATCGACATGGCTGGGTAGCGAGACATAGAGCAGGGATGCCAACAGGCCGCCGATCCGCGAACCGGTCACGGTCCAGGCCACGCAGCCCATGAGCACCCCGCCGATGGCGAGATAGACATAGCTGAGGAACGGGACCACCGATGACCCGCCAGCCGTGGCAACCAAGGCAGATGCGCGCGGTGAGAGGTGCGCGTGCGGGTAGAGGATCGGCCCTCGCTGAGACACGAAGACGAAGCTCGTCATGATTCCGTTGCCGGGCGATCGCCATCCCGGACGTACCAATCTCGCGAACCGGTCTTCGTCGATCAGTTCACCGGCTGGTGCCTGCAATTCGGGAGGAAGGAATTCCCGGCCGGCCGGGAGTGCTGACGTGTATTGCTCGCTTGCGTTGGCGTAGTTGGCCGCATCACCGCCGCCCAGGTGACTCGGGTTGGTCCCGAAGAGCGCTGCAGCGAGCCACACCCAGCCGACTGCGAGCGCCAGCATTGCGGCGACTGTGCCAGCATCACGTCGGCGTGACGCGACCTCGTCCACTCATGGGAACGTAGCGCGACGAGGCCCGAGTCTGGGCACCCGGCTGGAGTCGGACGAGGCTTCTCGAGATCCCCGCGAGACCGACACAGATGACTTAGACGACATCGTCAGGGTGCTGGGTCCGGTGCAGGACGTCCCAGGTCGACGACGTCGCGGAGGAGAAGTGCGGAGAAAGCAAGCACCGCCAATCCGCAAACGGCTACGACTGTGAGCGATCCGGCACCGAGTTGATCCAACGTCGTCCGCCAACGACCGATGATCGAATCGTCCTCTGAGCCAGGCGACGACCTCGTCACGATGCCATCGAGTCGGATGACCAGGTGGAGAACCGACGCGGTGGCCAAGAGTCCGCAGACCAGTCCGGTGATGCGATTCCCGAGCGCCCGGAGGGCGACGGCGACGGCCAGTCCGGCGACCCAGTACGTCGGGAACAGATAGCGAGCGTGCGGGAGTCCACCACCGAGGACGTGGCGAATGAACCCGAGGACGGTGACGGCCACGCACGCGCTGGCGAGGAGCATCAACTCCAGCCGTCGCCGCCGCTCGAGCTTTG
>JAPKDO010000185.1 GCA_028822535.1 Acidimicrobiales bacterium | reverse complement strand
AGGATTCGACTTTCGTCGATGTCCCGGGCCCCAGCGTAGGCCTCGGCAATCGTCGAGCGGATACCGAAGACAGCTGCCACCGCCAGCACCACCGTCGCGACCCACGAACGTGTGGACCGCCACCGGAGTCGCGCGGGATCCTCGGTGGGATTGTCGTGTTCGGCACTGGAGTTGGTCATGGCTCGGTTCCTGTCGGCCAGTTCGCGCTGGTGCCGGACCTCGCTGTGGGTCCGGCACCAGGCTGGGGAGCCGCGTGTTGGGTTGTCGAGGTGTCGCAGGGGGTCTTACTTCGCGGGGGTCACCTCCGGGGCTTCGTTGGCCTCGGGCGCCTCGTTGGCCTCGTCGGCCTCGGACTCACCCGATTCGTCGTCGGACTCGCCGGCCTCGTCGTCACCGGTCTCGCTGGCGAGCACGTCGCCGTTGCCGGCATCGACCTTGACCTCGACCGACTGGCCGTTGGCATCGGTCATGTCGACCTCGTAGATGACGCTGCCGTTCTCGTTGCCGAGCTCGACCGAGTTCACCGTGCCGCCCGGAACCGACGCGGCCGCAGCCGCTTCGGCATCGGCCGAGCTGATGGTGGCGAGACCCTCGAGTGACCTGGCCTCGTCGGCCTCGGACAGCGACTCGTCCTCGGGTGCCTTGATCGAGCCGTTGAGCATCGGATCCTGCTCACCGTCGGCTTCGGCGGTCTGCTGGTCCGGTGCCGTCTGCGACGGCTGGCTGGCTGCACCGGCGAGTGCGCCAGCACCCAGGGTGAGGCCCACAGCGGCGGCACCGCCAGCGATCAGGCGCTTGGAACGGTTCTTCATGGACATGGCGGGGGTTTCCTTTTCTGGTGGGGGACCTGGCCGTCGGGGTTCCGGCGACCGGGGGTGTTGTTGACAGTCCCCACGATCCACCCCGACCGCTGAGCGAACCCTGAACCACCCTGAAGCCAGCTTCAGCAGACCCGACGGCGACGGAGGTGCGTTGCGCCGTCTTCGTCGACAACCCATGCCTCGATCCGCCTCGATGGATCACAGACCTGCGACAACGGCAATGGGTAGCCGTGCCGGTTCAGGTCGTCGACGAAGTCGAGCGCGTCGTCCGGCTGGAGGATGGCCAGCACGGTCGCCACTGCGTCGGCGGTTGTGGCATCTGGCGCGATGACGGTGGCAGAACCTCGGGGTCGCGCCGGGGTGCCGGTCCGGGGGTCGAACACGTGGTGCGTCGGCTCGCCGTCGACGACGATCGCTCGGTGAGCGGGACCGCTCGTGGCGACAGCGGCGTTCCGAACCTCCAGATGTCCCGCCGGGGCGTTGTCGACACACCGGGTCGGGTGCTCGATCGACACGACGGCATGGTCGATCCCTCGGTGCACGAGGTCACCGCCAGCGTTGACGACGAGGGAGCTCAGTGCACACGCGCCCCACGCGGATGCGGCGGCCCGATCGAGGATGAACCCCTTCGCGATGCCGTTCAGGTCGAGCCGAGACAGTTCCTCGCTCGGGACGGGCCGTTGTTGTGCATCGAGGTGGTACGGCCTGATGGCCATCTGCCGCGACAACGTGGCCGCGTCGTTGCTCGGCACGGGAGATCGTTCGGACCGGCCTGTCCATGTGTCGGTGAGATCGCGCGTGCCCAGGTTGAACAGGCCGCCCGTGCGTTCGTGCCAGGCCAGGGCAACGCCCAAGAGGTCGATGAACTCGCTGGTGAGCGAGGTGGCGGGCTCGGAGATCCATCGACGAAGGAGGCTTGTCGGGTCGAAGACGGTGAAGACCGCCTCGAGGCGCTGGATCTCGGCGTGGACCGTTTCCTCTGCCCGCTCCAGTTCGGCGGGATTGGCAGCGACGCTCTCGATGGCGACGGTCGTACCCAGGAGCGGCCAGAACATGTTCGCTCGCCGGTGCAGCCTCGAATCCACGGTGTCCGTCGTCATGATCAGTTGAGCGTCACGACCATGAGAGCGGCGCTCGCCAGCGCACCACCAGCGGCGACGACGTACGCCCGGGTGCGGCGTCGGCTGAGGAAGAACTGCAGTGCGAGACCCGAAAGGGCGACGACCACGAGCAGTCCTCCGGCGACGTCGATCAACCATCCCCAAGAGCCTCCGGTGTTGCGGCCCTTGTGAAGGTCGTTCAACGCGGCGACGAGACCCTGCTCATCGACGCTGAGCACGTACGAGCCGGTGGCCACTTCAAAGGTCAGATCGGCGGCGTAGCCGGGCCCCCGAAAGCTCATCACACCCTGATTGCTGTCCGCTGAGTAGTCGACGACCTCCCCCCGAACACCGTGGCTGTCCTGGACGAACTGTGACACCGCGAGGAAGTCGACGTTGCCGTCGGCCTGAGTCGCTGGGGGAAACGCACCGGCAACGCTGGACTGCGATCCGCTGAGCCCGAACGTCCACTCAGGATGGTTGAGTGTGATGCCTGTGGCCCCGAAGAACAGGATGAGCGTGAGGCTGATCATCGAGACATACGTGTGGAGCCACCGCGTTGCCTTGTGGGCATCGCGTCGACGGATCCGTCCGGCTCGACCGTCGCCGTCTGGGCTCGTGACCCTGACAGCCGGCTCCTGACGACGGTCGGCTGCGACGACATCGTCCGTTTCGTCGTTCTTGGCGGCGTCAGCCATGAGCGATGTGGTGTCGACGGTCATGCCGGCACCAACGCGACCTTCGCCGCGACGAGCTCTCGACTCGGCGACAGGCCGGTCGGGTTCATCCCCGCTCCGAGCGCGAGTTGTTCGCGGATGAGCTGGTAGGGCCCGTCCTCGCGCGCGGCCTCGATGCAGATGTTGTAGTCGCCCTCCGGAACCGAACGACCGTCCAGGTTCGTCCCGTCCCAGACAACCGCGAACGTCCCGGGGCGACGGGTGGCGCCAGTCGTCAACGCCTGTCGTTGGTTCTTCGAGTCCCACCGCTTCAGGTCACGCAGGTACTTGCTCTCGTCGGACTTGTACCAGAGGCTGACGGCTTCGACGAGGTTGCCTCCGGTGTCCTCGACCCACACCGCGATGTACGGGCTCTCGACCCGTCCACCGCCGGGCACCTCGTACGTGAAGTCGATCTGCAGCGCCGACCCTGGGGGCACCGCGAGCGGACCGCCTGACGATGTGCCGTCTGTGGCGGTCGAGCGTGTCGTCGTCGAGCGGTCACCCGCCTGCGGCAGCGATGTCCCAGCTGTCGTTCCCCCACTGCCGGCGCACGCGGCGAGCGGCACTGCTGCCACCGCCGCACCCGCCAGAGCTGCACGGCGGAGGAATGCCCTGCGTGACACCACGGGGAACCTGGCATCGTGTTCGCTGGCGGATGGTCCCACTTGTCGATCTCCTCTGCTGTTCGTGCACCCGGAAATCGGGAGCCGTGGGCATGAGAATGTCGAAGCGTTCCTGAAGCGATGCTGAAGATGCGAGCGGCCGGCCCAGTGGACCTCGAACCGGCGCTGCTTGCTGAACGGATGTGCCGGCGAATTGGGCTATCCGCCGCCGACCAGGTCAGAACGCGGCAAGCGCGCCGACAGCGGCCACGCCGATGGCGATGCGGTACCAGCCGAAGACCTCGAGCCCGCGTGACTGGAGCCAGGTGACCATCCATCGGACGGCGACGACGGCTGAGACGAACGCGACGACGAGTCCGAGGAATGGGGTGGCGATGCCGAAGGTCGCGACGAGTTGGTCTCCGCTGCGGATGCCTTCGTAGGCGGTGGCGGCGGCAAGGGTGATGAGGCCGAGCAGGAAACTGAACTCGACCGCGGCGCGCATCGTGTAGCCCAGCGCGAGAGCGGCAAGGATCGTGACCAAGCTGCGGCTCACGCCCGGCCAGAGCGCGGCGGCTTGGGCAACGCCGATGATCAGCGCGTGAGGGATGGTGAGCTGTTCGATCGCGGTCGTTCCGCTCCGGCTCCATGGTTGGCGGGTGACCCGGAGGATGAGGAGCCCACCGACGATCCAGGCGCCGGCGACGGGGCCGACGCCGAAGAGGACGGATCGGATCGGGTCCGAGAGTGCGACACCGATTACCGCGGCGGGCAGGAACGCTGCGGCGAGCGCTACCAGGAGGCGACGTCCGTCCTCGCTGCGGCCGAACAACCCTTGGACGACCTGCGTCACCCGCGCTCGGTAGAGAACGAGTACGGCAAGGATCGCTCCGGCCTGAATGCAGATGGCATAGGTGTCGAGCGCCATGTCGGTCTCGGTCGTCCCACCGAGGCCGAGGAGCCGTTGGGCCGCGAGGAGGTGGCCGGTCGACGAGATCGGCAGGAACTCGGTGAGCCCTTCGACCAGGCCGAGGATGATCGCGTGGAAGGCGGAGAGGTCGCTGGTCACGACAGCCAGTGAAGCGGACCGCGCGCCCGGCCTCGCGACGCCACGGTGAGGTTTTGCCGTCCTCTTACCTGGATCGACCCAGCCGCTTGCCCACCTCTTCGTACGTTCGGAATCACACCCCGAACGAGAGGTAGGGCAATGACTGCTCCAGCCATCGAGATGCACGGAATACGACACACCTACGACGACGTCGAGGTGCTCCACGGCATCGATCTCGCCATCGAGCCGGGCGAGGTGTTCGGCTTCCTCGGCCACAACGGCGCGGGAAAGACCACGGCGATCAACATTCTCACCACGCTCATCGAGCCGACCACCGGTACCGCCATGGTGTGCGGTCGCGATGTCGTCGCCGAACGGTCTGCAGTCACCGCCTGCATCGGATATCTGCCGTCCGATGTCCGTCTCTACGGGCACATGACCGCCCGGGAGAACCTCGACTTCTTCGCCAAGCTGTCCGGGGTCGCCGATCCGAAGCGGGCCGTGGTTGAGACACTCGACTACCTCGACGCTGCCGATCTCGCCGACCTGAAGGTCGGCTCGTTCAGCTCGGGCATGCGCCAACGCATCGGTATCGCCCAGGCGGTGCTTCACAAGCCGAAGGTGCTGTTCCTGGACGAGCCCACCTCGGGCCTCGACCCGATCGGCGTGCGCCAGCTGCGCGAGACGATCCAGCGCCTGAACCGTGACCTCGGGATCACCGTGTTCATGAACACCCACTTGTTGTCCGAGGTGGCCAAGGTGTGCAGCACGATCGGCGTTCTCAACCACGGCGAGTTGATCTACAAGGACTCGATCGAAGCGACCAACGCTCGGTTCCCCGACGAGACGTCCCTCGAGGACATCTACGTCCGCATGGAAGAGCTGCCGGCATGATCGCCACCGTCGCCCGCCAACAACTCGTGTCGCTTCGGCGTCAGCGGATCTTCGTCGCTCTCGTCGGCATCTTGTTGTTCATGACTGCCATGGCGGGGGTCATCGGGTGGATGAGTCGAGAGACCATCGTGCGGGTCTACGACGAGGCCGTCCGGCTCCTCGCCAGCAACGGTCAGGCCGCCCCACCGAACCCGTTCGAGCTCAAGCCGACGCTCTCGATGTTGTCGAACATGTCGATCTACATCCCCTTGATCGGCGCGCTGCTCGCCATCGTGCTGGGCCACCTCAGCCTGGCCGATGACGAGTCGACCGGCATCGGCCGGATGATCTTCTCCCGCCAGATCGCCCGGACCAGCTACGTCGCCGGCAAGATCCTCAGCTCGGCCATCGTGCTCGCGCTGGCCATGGCCGCCAGCATGGCCGTCAGCCTCGTGGCGCTGCTGCTCGTCAACCGTGGCTTGCCCACCGGAGGCGAGTTCGTGCAACTCGGCGGGTTCTACGCGCTGTCGTGGCTCTACCTGATGCTGTTCGCCCTGATCGGCATGGCGGCCGTTCTCGTGACTCGGCGTCGCTCCCTGGCGCTGCTCGCGGCGATGGGGTTCTGGCTGATCCTCACGTTCGCGGTCCCCCAGTTCACGTCTGGCCTGCGGCCCACCACGTCGCTCAACCCGATCACCGATCCGGTGTCCACGTCGCAGCCGTTCTTCACGGCTACGGCCAAGGCTCGACCGTTCTCGATCAGCGAGCAGTACAAGGAGGCGAGCGGCGCCATCCTCGGAACCGCCCCGTCCGAGTCCGGCACCGAGACCACCAAGCGGGTGCTGCCCCTCGCGGTGTCGGTCGCCGGCATGGCCGCGGCTACTACGGCGCTCGTCAAGCGCCACGACTACTCGAAGGGGACCTCCGATGAATGACCTCCTGGAACGCCCGACACCGTCCGACGAGCCCGAGACCGATCGGGTCCGGCGCTTCGACCGGGCCAGCCGATCTCGAATCGCCACCCTGGCCCGGCACGAGTACCGAGCAGCGGTGCGCAGCCGGGTCCTGCTCGCGCTCATCGCGATCCTCGGCTTGGCGACCGTGGCCTCCGTGTACATCGCATCGGTCGACTACGCCAGCCAACTGGCCGACTACAACGCGTACAAGGACGCCGCCATCGCCGGGGGCGTGCAACAGGTCGCCCCATCACCTCTGGCCCTGTTGGCGTTGCTCCGCGGTGCGATGGAGTACCTCGAGATCATCGGGGCTGTCATCGCGATCACTCTCGGCTATCTCAGTATCACCCGCGAGCGCGGCAACCGGACCCTCCCCCTCATTCGGTCACGGCCGGTCACCGCCGGCGAGCTCGCGACAGGCAACGCGCTCGGGGCCGTCGGCCTGATCGCCACCCTGGTGACGATCACCGCAGCTGTCGCCGTGTTGTGTCTCGGGTTCATCGGTCACGATTGGCCCAACGGCACGCAGATCCTGAAGCTCCTGCTCGCCTACGGCGCGGCGGTCGTCTACATGACGGTCTTCTACTTCCTCGGTGCCGTCGCAACCGCCCGAGCGAAGACGCCAGCGAACGGACTGATGATCGCGCTCGGCGTCTGGCTCATCGTCGTGCTCGTGCTCCCGCAGATCGGCGACACGCTCGATGCCGACAACCAGGTCCCCGGAGGGTTGTTCGCCTCGCTCGGGCTGGTCCGGGCCGACGAGACCACCATCCTGGCCCACTTCGCGGGATACGAGACCGCCCGCACCGCCATCGAGGCGGCGTCGTTCTCCAAGCACTTCGAGCGATTCGCCTTCGCGATGACCGACGTCAAGGCCAAGTACGTCGACTTCAGCCTCTCCCAGCTCCTCGACGTCAAGCGCATCGAACTCGAGTGGCTCGCCTTCTACGCCGTCGCCCTCACCGAGGGCTTCCGACGAGCCATCCGCCGCCAACCAACCATCCCCCAGGAGACAACATCATGACCACCCCCGCCAGACCCACCAGCCGAAGAAGCATCCGACGACGACTGGCCGGAGTTGCCCTCGTCGGCGGAATCGCCCTCGCCGCCTGCGGCGGCGGTTCGTCGTCCAACTCGTCCGCAGACTCGACGTCGACCACCGCACCCGCCGCCGCGCCGTCTGACTCGTCCGGCGGCACCTCAGAGGTGCTCCCGGTCACCAGCAACCCGATCACCAACACGGCGACCGCCGCCGACCTGAAGATCGACTCGGTGCTGGTCGAGAACAACGTCGACGCTGCCGGCAAGGCCGTCGACGATCATCTCGAAGTCGCGCTCACCAACACGGGGTCGACCGAACTCGCCGGGTTCGAGGTGTACTACACGTTCACCGACCCGACTGCGAGCCTGACCGAGAGCTACTACACCAAGCTCCCGGACACGTTCACGATCGCCGCAGGCGAGTCGAGAGTCGTGCACTTCGACAACACCGGCGCCACCGACCACTTCCCGGCCAACAAGTTCAGCCTCTACTCCACGTCGGTCAACGAACTCGACGTCGAGGTCCAGGTCAGTGCGCAGGGAGCAAAGGTCCAGACCGCAACCGTCAAGAAGGATGCCGGTGGCGCCGAGACCCCCGATTGACCAGCGCTGTCTGACCAACACTGTCCCGTGAT
>JAPKDO010000184.1 GCA_028822535.1 Acidimicrobiales bacterium | reverse complement strand
CAATCGCGCGCCGCCGACGCTTCGGGCATGCGCCCCCGCGATCGAGCCTCGGCCCACGAGCCCGCGGTCTTGCACGGGATCGGGAGCGGTTCGCACAGTCCTCGGTCCCGGAGCGCGACGAGATCCGCGAGGTGGCCCGCGGCGGTGGCACGTCGGGCGTCGGCCGGGCCCGGGATCGGACCGAGTTCCACCACCCGACCGCCACGTTTGTTCTTCCCCACGGTCAGGGCTCGCCACGGCGTGTCGGGGTGCGCGGCCGACAGCGCGAGCAGCCGGACCCAGGCGGCCAGACGGTGCTTGGCGCCCACGCTGCTGTAGGACACCTGGCTCGTGGCATCGCCGCGGACCCCGGCGACGGTGCCGACCACGGCGACCGGGTCCGAGGCCCCGGGGACGGAGACCGGGACGTCGATCTCGAGCGATTCGGTCGCGCCGGCGGCATCGACGGAGATCGCGACCTGGTGGATACGCGAGGCCACCGCTTCGATGGACTCGATGGTGGCCCGGCCCATGGCCTGGGGTGGCAGCGCGCCGACCGCCAGTTCTGCCTCGACCGCTGCTTCGACCGGGTCGCCGGCCAACAGGCGCGTCAACAGCCGCTGCCCGATGCCCCAGGTCTCGAGCGCGTCGAGTTCCACGGGGATCGCATCATCGAGCGCGTCGTCGTCCTCCCAGACGTTCAGTCCCAGACGTTGACGCAGGAACTCGCGCACCGGGTGCTGGACGAACCGGACGAGGTCGTCGAGGGCCACGATGCCGTCGCGCGGTGGCACCGGGGTGAGGGCTCCGGCGAGGAACGGCGGCGGGACGACCCGCGGCGCGGTGACGGCGCGGGCGCCGGCGAGACCGATCCGGTCGAAGGCCCACGGCCCGGAGGCGTCGGTCCGGTGGGCGACCGGGTCGAACGGCTGCAGTGGGTGGCGGGTGAGGACGGCGTCGCCGGCGTCGTTCCCGTCGGTCGTGACCGCGGTCCGGCTCACGAGGTCGAGCAGCTCGGACAAGGGCACGGCGGGCGGTCGGCGCTCGTTGGTCCGGACGTCGGCGCCCGTGGTCGTGACGATGAGCCGGTCGGTCGCGGCCAACAGGGCATCGAGGAGGAGCTGGCGGTCCTCGGTCCGCGGATCGCGGTCGCCGACGTGGGGAGTGCGCCGCAGCAGGTCGTCGCCATCGGCCCGGCCGGTGCGCGGGAACACGCCGTCGTCGAGGCCGAGGATGCAGACCACTCGGTGCGGCACCGCCCGCATCGGGACGAGGGTGCACATCGTGATCGCACCCGTGCGGAAGTCGGCCCGTGTGGGGAGCCCGCGCAGTCGGTCGCGGAGCAGCGCACGGATCTCGGCGAGCGTCAGGACCGACTCGGCAGGAACGCCGTCCGCCGTCGCCTCTCCGAGTACCTCACGGAGCACGCCGTCGACCTGCACCCGCTGCCACGCGTCGTTCGGTGCGCCGCGCATCAAGAGATCCACGGCGCGACCGAGCGCCTCGACCCAACGCGCGACGGGCTGAGGGTCGCTCGTGTCGCTCACGACGGTGTCGATCCGGTCGAGCAGTTCGGCGAAGCGACCGGCCAGGTCGATGTCGCCGCTCTCGACGTCGTCGAGCGGCAGTCGCCCACCGAGCAGTCGGGATCCGTCGGCGCTCATGGTGACGCCGAGCAACAGGCGGTCGATCCCGGCGCGCCAGGTGTTGGCGTCCACGTCGCCGAGCCGGTACTTCGACCGTCGCGCCGCGTCGAGTCCCCACCGCACCTGGGTCGACGCGGTCCACTCGGCCATGCGGTCGATGGCATCGTCGTCGAATCGGAACCGCGTGCGGACCGGCTCCCGCCCGGCGAACGCGATGACGTCGGACGCGGTGACTCGACCGTCGACCAGGTCGAGGAGGGCGTCGAGCGAGGCCAGGAGCGGGTTGGTCTGGCGGAGCGAGCGGTCGGCCAGACGGTACGGGAGGTGGGGGAGTCCGCGGTCGGGAGGGGGCGGCGCCGTCGGGTCGTGATCCGGTGCGCCGGCCCCGAAGGTCGCATGCAGGAGCGGTGCGAAGTCGTCGATGTCGGGGCACAGGACGATCACGTCGCGCGGTTCGAGTGTCGGGTCGTCGGCGAGGGCGTGGCAGATCGCGTCGCGGGCGATCTCGACCTGGCGGGCTCGCCCGTGGCACGCATGGACCTGGACCGATCGGTCGTCCTCGCGAAGCCGCATCCGATCGTCGTCGGCGGGAGCGATCGGGCGACCGGGGGGTTCGCGGTCGTGTCGCACGTCGGCCTGGATCGCCCCGAGCAGCGTGGTCGGCGGTCCAGGCTCGACATCGACGGGATGATGCGACATCGAGGCATCGGCTGCGGCCGTGAGGACGAGTTGCATCTCGCGCGTGTCGGTGCCCCAGGTGCGCAGCAACGGGTTGGACGCGGCATCGACGGTGGGGTCGTCGGACCGGGGGAGCGGGAGCGGCGGCATCGGTGTCGCCGCCACGCGGTCCCAGAGCGCGACCGACGGGTGGAGCGCGAAGAGGTGTACGTCGCGATGGGTGGCGATCGCCCGCAGCACGTCGAGGTACGTGGCCGGGAGCCGGGTCAGCCCGAACAACGAGATCCGATCGGGGAGACCGATCGTGGCCGTGTCGGCGCGTAGGCGGGCGCACGCCGTGGCGATGCGCTCCGGCGGGCTGGCCTGTCCGATCCGTGCTCGGAGTTCGAGCCACAGGCGGGGCTGCCAGCGGGCGTCGTCGGGCACGTCGGCGAAGGGTCCGGTGGTCCCGGCGTCCGCCCAGCCGAGCACGAGGTCCGGCCGGTAGACGCCATAGTGGTCGAACAGGTCGGCGAGATGGCGAGCGGTGGCGAAGCGCCGGTCCTGGCGGAGGGCGTCGCCGGGCCGGTCGGTGCCCCCGCCCTCGGAGCTCCCCTCGTCGGATGCACGACCGAGGTGCGCGGCCAGCAAGGACAGCCACGGCGCGTCGATGCAGTCGTCGATCACGTCGAGCAGCGGCCACACCAGTCGTTCAGGACGCCACGGATCCTCGTGCCGGTCGATGCCGGTGGTCTCGGCGAGGACGTCGCCCACGAGTCGACCGGGGAACGGGAATTCGACGTTGGCGCACACGCCGTCCCCGCCGCCCGGGCTCGTCCCGACGGCTGCCGCGATCCGATGGGTCAACCAGCGCTCGACCCCGCGGGTCGGCACGGCGACGACCTCGGGTGTGAACGGGTCGGCGGCGGGCTCGGACACCACGTCGACGAGCGCGTCGACCAGGGCATCGGCTCGTTCGCTTCGGTGGATGCGGAACATGACACTTCTCGTACTCGGCTGGCGTGACGTCTGGGCGTGACGTCTGGGCGTGACCGGTGATCCTGTCAGGTGCTGCGTCACCCCCGGGCACGCACGCGAACCGATCCCGGCACGCCGGGCGCTGCCACCTATCCTCACGCCCCATGGCCAAGCGACCCGTGCTCACGCCCCAGTCGGAGGACTTCCCCCGCTGGTATCAGGACGTCATCAACAAGGCGGAGCTGGCCGACAACGGCCCGGTGCGCGGGACGATGGTCATCCGCCCCTACGGCTACGGCCTGTGGGAGCGGATGCAGTCCGAGATGGACGACCGCATCAAGGCGTGCGGCGCCGAGAACGCCTACTTCCCGCTCTTCATCCCCGAGAGCTACCTCACCAAGGAAGCCGAACACGTCGAGGGCTTCAGCCCCGAACTCGCCGTCGTCACCCACGCCGGCGGCAAGGACCTCGAAGAGCGCGTGGTCGTACGGCCCACGTCCGAGACCGTCATCGGCGAGTTCATGGCGAAGTGGACCCAGAGCTACCGCGACCTCCCCCTGCTGTTGAACCAGTGGGCCAACGTCGTCCGCTGGGAGCTCCGTCCCCGGACGTTCCTGCGCACCACCGAGTTCCTCTGGCAGGAGGGCCACACGGCCCACGCCACGCGCGAGGACGCCAACGTCTACGCCCGGCGCATCCTGCACGAGGCCTACGCCGACTTCATGGTCAACGTCTTGGCCATGCCACTGCATCTGGGCATCAAGCCCAGCTACGACCGGTTCGCCGGCGCCATCAACACCATGGCGTGCGAAGCGATGATGCGCGACGGCAAGGCGCTGCAGATGGGCACGTCGCACGAGCTCGGTCAGAACTTCGCCAACGCCTTCGACATCACGTACCAGAGCGTCGAGGGAGTCCAGGAGACCGTCTGGACCACGTCCTGGGGTACATCCACCCGCATGATCGGCGGCCTGATCATGTGCCACGGCGATGACAAGGGCCTGCGGGTCCCGCCTGCGCTCGCCCACATCCAGGCCGCGGTGCTGTTGATCCGGGACGAGGACGGCGCCGGCGAGGTGGCATCGAAGCTCCACGACGAGTTGGTCGAGGCTGGCGTGCGGTCGCGCCTCGACGCCCAGGTCGACACCCCGTTCGGTCGCCGAGCCACCGATTGGGAGCTCAAGGGTGTGCCGGTGCGGGTCGAGATCGGGCCGCGCGACGTGGCCGAGAACAAGGTCACGATCGTCCGTCGCGACACGGGGGAGAAGCAGCCCGTCGGGATCGACATCGCGGCAGCGACCATCCGCGGGCTGATGGAGGAGATCCAGATCACGCTCCATGACGAAGCCCTCGCGTTCCGCGATGCCAACACGGCCGAGGCGTCGACCGTGGCCGAGGCGCTCGAGGCAGCCAAGACCGGCTTCGCGACGGTTCCGTGGTCGGTCGTCGCCGACGCCGAGAAGGAGTTGGCCGCCGATGCCGTCACGGTCCGTTGCATCCAGCGCGCCGACGGCACCGTCCCTGACGACGAGGACGAGGACGACCTCGTCGCCATCTGCGCCCGCGCGTACTAGAACCTCGATCTGGCGACACCCGACCTGCGACGGGTCAGTCCAGTTGTCGCCAGATCGGTCTGGTGGTGCTGATACGTCGACGACTCGCCTCGCCGGTATAGTCGCGTCTGCAATTCGTTCCAGTCTCGGAGCGTGGGCCTCGGGCCCACGCTTCTTTCGTGTCCGCCGCAGTTTCCTGCCTTCCGATCGAGAGGTGACCTCATGGCCAAGACCGACATCGTCCGCACCATGGCCGAACCGCTCGCCGAGGCCGAGGGTGCCGACGTCTACGACGTCACCTTCGCCGGCGGGAAGCTGGCGGTCGCCATCAACCGACAGGGCGGCATCGACCTCGACACGCTGGCCGACATCAGTCGTGAGCTGGGACAACGCCTCGAGGACGACGACGTCATCAGCGGCAGTTACACGCTCGAGGTGACGAGCCCCGGCCTCGAACGCCCACTGCGCACGCCCGGCCACTATGCCGGTGCCGTCGGCGAGGACGTCACGATCCGCACCAAGCCCGACACCGAGGGCGAACGCCGGGTTCGCGGCACGATCCTGGCTGCCGACGACACCTCTGTCACGGTCGACCTCGAGGACGACGGCGGTCGTCGGACCATCTCGTTCGCCGACGTCGAGCGGGCACGCACCACCTTCTCGTGGGGACCGCAGCCCAAACCCGGCTCCGGCCAGGGAAAATCCGGGTCCCCGAAGAAGCACAACCCCCAGAACAAGAAAGCACGCTCATGAGCAGCTCCGACATGTTCGACGCCCTCCAGGCCCTCGCGGCCGAGAAGGGCATCTCCGTCGACACCCTCATGGCCGCACTGGCCGACGCCCTCGAGTCCGCCTACAAGCGGATGCCCGAGGCCTACGAGTACGCCTGGGTCACGATCGACCCCGGCACGTTCGACATCCGGGTCTTCGCCCAGGAACTCGACGAGATCGAGGGCACGCCGATCGGCGACGAGTTCGACGTCACGCCCGAGGACTTCGGCCGCATCGCCGCCCAGACCGCCCGCCAGGTCATGACCCAGCGGATCCGCGAGGCCGAGCGCGAGCTCAAGTACGAGGAGTACGCCGGCCGCGAGGGCGACATCGTCACCGGCATCGTCCAGCAGAACGACAGCCGCTACACCCTCCTCGACCTCGGTCGGGTCGAGGCGCTGTTGCCCCAGGCCGAACAGGTCCCGCACGAACGACCCGAGAACAACGCCCGGCTCAAGGCCTACATCGTCGAGGTCCGCAAGACCGCCAAGGGCCCCCAGATCGTCGTGTCCCGCACGCACCCCGGACTCATCCTCGAACTGTTCAAGCTCGAGGTGCCCGAGATCGCCGACGGCATCGTCGAGATCAAGGCCTGCGCCCGCGAGCCAGGGCATCGCACCAAGATGGCCGTGGCCTCCAACCAGCCCAACGTCGACCCCGTCGGGGCCTGCGTCGGCGCCCGCGGCTCTCGTGTCCGTCAGGTCGTGACCGAGCTTCGCGGCGAGAAGATCGACATCGTCGCCTACTCCGACGATCACTTCGAGTTCGTCGCCAAGGCGCTCCAGCCCGCCCGGGTCAAGGAGGTGCGCATCGACGAGATGAGCGGCACCGCCATGGTGATCGTCCCCGACCACCAGCTCAGCCTGGCCATCGGCAAGGAGGGTCAGAACGCCCGCCTCGCCGGTCGCCTGACCGGCTGGGCCATCGACATCAAGTCCGAGACCCAGCTGGCCGAGGCCGAAGCCGCCTACGCGGAACAGGACTGGGCCGAGGGCGAGTGGGTCGTCGACGAAGAGACCGGCGAGCAGGTCTGGCAGCCCGCCGAGGGTGGTCCGGCCGTGTCGGCCACCGAGTACATGGAGACCCCGGCCCCCGAAGACGACGCCGATGCCACAGCGGACGACGCGTCAGCCGAGATCACCGCGGACGACGTCGCCGAGAGCGAGGCCGACCCCGAGGCCGATCCCGGTGAAGCCGGCTCGTCCGAGCCCGACGACAGCGCCGAGGGCGAGGGCACCCAGCCACTCGACCCCGCCCCCGATCTGGCTGAAGCCGCTGCCGAGGCGGCGGGCGACGGCGCGAGGATGGACGTCGACACCGATCCGGCCGAACGCCTCGAGGACGCCCCGGCTCCGGCCGAAGACGTGGCAGTGACCGGCGACGCCCCCCAGGACGACGCCGGCGCGACCGAAGGCGAGACGACCTGACACTACGGGCGACCGGACCGCAGCGGACCTGCGTCGGCTGTCGCCGCATCGGCGACGCCGACACGCTCGTTCGCTTCGTCCGGCACGAGGGAACCGTCCGGTACGGCCCTACACTGCCGGGACGAGGCGCATGGTTGTGTGCTGCAACACTCTCCGAGTGTGCGGCATCGGCCCTTCGTCGCAAGGGGTTCGAGCGAGCATTTCGGTGTCCGATCGAGCCCGGTTCCGTCGAGGCAGCGGTGCAGATCGCCGCCATGTCGGTTCGTCCCCCGCCAGAGAACGCGCGAGGATGATCAATTGCGGCTCGGATCCTTTGGACCCGGGCCGATGTCACGCACCGGCGACGCTTCACCGAATGGCCCGCCCAGACAGACAAGTCACCGCACCACATGTAACCCGCCCAACCGAAACACACAGCGAAACGAAGACTTTTGGCATCGAAGATCAGGGTGTACGAGCTCGCACGAGAGCTCGGGCTCAGCAACAAAGAAACCGTCGACCTCTGCAACGACCTGGGGATCGGCGTCAAGAGCCACTCCTCCAGTGTCGTGGAGGCGCAGGCCGACCGCGTCCGTCGCAAGGCAGAACGCGAGGGTCTGATCCGCGAGCCCGCCCCGGAGCCCGAGGAAGAAAAGAAGGAGGAGGCGCCGCCGAAGAAGCCCGTCTCGTCCAAGAAGGCGCCACCGAAGAAGGCAGCGCCCACGACGGCCGCAGCGCCGGAAGCGACGCCAGCGCCCGCCGCTGACGCTCCGGCCACGCCCGAGCCACCCGCCGCCGCCCCCAAGGCCCCGG
>JAPKDO010000521.1 GCA_028822535.1 Acidimicrobiales bacterium | reverse complement strand
CGGTCTGGCGGTCGAGCCAGGCGTCGACGTCGTCGGACCGTCACCAGCCATGGATAGCATCGAACACGGCGCTCGGCGACTGCGCCGCAACTGACGGTCGCCCTCTACCAACCACCCGACCCCTCTGGTCGGCAACTGCGTGGAGGACGACGTGTCGTCGATCGACCGCACCCCCAACGGCCGCTGGCGAGCCCGCTACCGCGACCTCTCCGGCCGCTCACGAAGCAAGACGTTCGACCGCAAGGTCGACGCCAACCATTACCTCGAGCGCATCGGCGCCGACATGCAGCGGGGCGAGTGGGCCGACCCGCAGCTCCAGAAGTCGATCGTCGCCACCTGGGCCGAGTCCTGGTACGCCACCACGGCGCCGCTCAAGCCGTCGACCCGCCACGGCTATCGCAAGGCGCTGAACCGCCGCGTGCTCCCCCGCTGGGGCGAACGACCGCTCGGCTCGATCGACCGGGCCGAGATCCGCGAGTGGGTGGCCGAGCTCACCGACGAGGGACTCTCCCCCGCCCGCATCCGCAACGTGGTCTCCGTCTTCGCCCTGGTCCTCGACCTCGCTCGCGATGCCCGAGCGATGCGCGACAACCCGGTCCGAGGTGTCCGGCTCCCGAGAACCACCCGGGTCGAGCCCAACTTCCTCGACGCCAGCCAGGTCGCCCGGGTCGCCGACGCCATCCGATCCGACTACCGGTTCTTCGTCCTGCTCGCCGCATACTGCGGACTGCGGCCCGGCGAGATGTGCGGACTGCGGGTCCGTCGCCTCGACACCACCCGCCGGCGAGTCCACGTCGCCGAGACGCTCCAGCCGATCTCGGGCGAGCTGATCAGCGGTCCGCCGAAGTCGTACGAGATCCGCACTGTGCCCGTCCCGCAGTTCGTCATGGAGGAAGGGGCCGCGCACCTGAACATGCGAGCCGCGCAGCTCAGCCGGCCACTCGAGCCCGATGACTGGGTCTTCGGCAACCAGCAGGACCCGTCCGAGGGCCTCAACCGCGACAGCTTCCGCAAGTGGGTCATGGTCCCCGCGCTTGAGGACGCCGGCCTCTCACCGAAGGTTCGCACCCACGATCTGCGCCACACCTGCGCCTCGCTGCTCATCAGCCTCGGCGCCCACCCGAAGGCCATCCAGGAGCGGCTCGGCCACAGCGACATCAGCGTGACCCTCAACCTCTACGGCCACCTGTTCCCGTCCCTCGAGGAACAGCTCACCGACGCCCTCGACGACCTTGGGCGCTCTGCCGGCACCCAGGATTTCGCATCCCGATATTCTCAGCCCGATGCCGAAGAAGACCTACGGCAAGACGAAGAGCGGCGTCGAGATCACTGACGAGCTCATCGAGCAGTACGTCGCCGAGGCTGAACAGGGCTTCGACCTCGACAAGCTGAAGGCCCGACGAGGACGCCCGCGGCTGAGGAGCGCACCGGCAACCACCTTCGCCGTGAGACTCGACCCGGATCTGAGAAGCGCTCTCGACGAGCGAGCAGAGCGCGACG
>JAPKDO010000183.1 GCA_028822535.1 Acidimicrobiales bacterium | reverse complement strand
ATCCGTCGGCGACGAGGTCCTCCTCCGCACCGCCGAAACCGCCCATGGTGTTCGCGGTGAAGTTCTCGAGCCAGCGCTTCTGCCAGCCCGGGGTGGCGATGCTGGCGAACCAGTCAGGATCGGTGGGCGCGTTGTTCCGCACGTCGACCGACGAAGGCGTGCGTTGGAACACGAACAGCTCGCCGGCGTCGCGGGCCAGGTGCGGCACGCACTGCACGGCGGTGGCGCCGGTGCCGATGATGGCCACGCGCTTGTCGGCCAGTCCGGTCATGGGAGCGCCGTCAGGGCCCCCGCCCGTGTAGTCATAGTCCCACCGGCTGGTGTGGAACGAGTGCCCGCGATAGGTCTCGATGCCCGGGAGGTCGGGCAGCTTGGCCACGTGCAGCGGCCCGGTGCCCACACCGAGGAACTGCGCGGTGAACCGGTCGCCCCGATCGGTGGACACCACCCACACCTGCGCCTCGTCGTCCCATCGGAGTTCGGTGACGGCGGTGTGGAACAGGGCGTTGTCGTAGAGGCCGTACTGGCGCCCGATCCGGCGGCTGTGCTCGAGGATCTCGGGGGCGTGCGCGTACTTCTCGGTGGGCATGTGCCCGGTCTCCTCCAGCAGCGGGAGGTAGACGAACGACGCCGTGTCGCACTGGGCGCCCGGATAGCGGTTCCAGTACCACGTGCCGCCGAAGTCGCCGGCCTTGTCGATGATCCGGACGTCGGGGACACCGGCTTCGGTCAGGCGGGCGCCGGTGACGAGGCCTGCGAACCCGCCGCCGACGAACGCGAAGGTGACGTGGTCCGTCACCGGCTCGCGAGGCTCGACTTCCTGGTACGGATCGCGCACGAGGTCGCCGGCGAGACGGCGATACTGCGCGCTGCCCTCTCGGCGGAGGCGCTTGTCGCGCTCGATGGCGTAACGATGGCGCAGGGCCTCCTTGTCGATCGCCGGGGGTGTCTCGGTCGTGGTCATGGTGTGCCCTACAGATTCATCGAGAGTTGGGGATCGTGCCCTCCCACGATGGCGTCGGCACGCGTCTGGACCGCCGGCACCATGTCGGGGTGGGTGAGGACGTAGAAGGTGTCGTCGCGCACCGCGTCGGCCACGAGCGAGGCGACCTCGCTCGGGGCCAGGCCGGCGGCGAGGACCTGACGGAGCATGTCCGACGGGATTCCGGCGGGCGCGGCGCCGTCCGTCACGGCAGCGCCGGGCCGGTTCCGCTCCGAGGCGTGGATGTTCGTGTCGACCCAGCCCGGGCAGAGCACCGACACCCCGACCGATGCGTCGGTCATCGCCAGTTCGTGGAACAGCGCCTCGCTGATGGCCACGACGGCGAACTTGGACGCACTGTAGGGAGCCATGAACGGGGCCGAGACGTGTCCTGCCATCGAAGCCGTGTTGACCACGTGACCGGATTCACCGTGGGCCAGCATCCCGGGCAGGAAGGCGCGTAGGCCGTGGATCACGCCCCACAGGTTGACGCCGAGGACCCATTCCCAGTCCTCCGTGGTGAGGTCCCACGTGAGGCCGCCGGCACCGACCCCGGCGTTGTTGCACAGCAGGTGTACCGGCCCGTAGGTGTCGACCGCTTCGGCGGCGAGCGCGTCGACGGCGTCGCCGTCGGAGACATCGGTGACCACGGGGTGGACTCGAGCGCCTCGGTCACGGAGGCGATCCGCAGCCTGCTCCAGCGCCGCGGTCTCGACGTCGGCCATGACCACCCGTGCACCGTCGGCGGCGAAGCGCTCCGCGAGCGCGAAGCCGATACCGCTGGCCGCTCCGGTGACCACGGCGGTGCGACCGGCGACGTCCGGAAGGCTCACGCGGAGGTCTCGGCGTTCTCGAGGTGGTGGAACTCGGCCAGCAGGTCGGCGCCGTTCGACCGGGACGACAGCGCGAGTTCCAGCTCTGCCACCGTGGCCGCTCGGTTCTGGTCCTCGAGCAAACCGAGCGACTCCTCCAACGACGCATCCCACATGGGACCGATGATGTCGGCTCCGTGATACTTGCGGCCCGACTCCCCGATGAAGGTCCGGTCACGCATCTCGGTGAGCGCGGTGCGCAGGTATTCGACGTGCGGCGTCTCGTCGGCCCGGATGTAGGACACGATCCGGGCGGCCTCGCCGTCGCCGGCGACGAGGTCGGTGTCGGAGAGCAACTCTTCGGCCCAAGCGAAGGTGTGGAAGGCCTTGATCTCCACGAACAACACCCGAAGCATCGTGGAGATCAACAACTCCAGTCCCAGGTCGAGATCCTCGAAGGCACGCTTGCCCATGAACCGTTGGCGGGCACCGTCGGGATCGGGCTCGGCCCCGAACGCGATGCCCATGCGCTCCATCATCAGCGCGGTCTCGTCGTGGGTGACCGGGTTCTCGAAGGCGATGTCGCGCGTGGCGTACCACATGCGGTCGTGTCCGGCTTCGTCGCCGAAACCCGCTTCGTCGCGGGCGTGCGCCTCCACGAGTCCCCTGCCCAGATGGTCGAGGGCCGTGCCGCGGATGTCGTCGTCGAAGAACTGCTGCATGTCGGGCGGGGCCAGGAACCGGATCATCGCACCGAAGCCCTCGACCGTGCCGATGCGGGTGAGGGTGGAGATGATCGGCTCGCGCACGCCGTTGCGGAGAAGGAACCGGGCCTGCTCGACGCTCGGGTAACCGGCCGGCCAGGTCTCGACGGGCGCATGGAGGACCTCGGTCCCGAAGGTCTTCCGGTGCTCGTCCTGCCAGGCGGCGATCGCCGGGCCCCGCACCGCGGTGCGGGGCGACACGTACGTGCCGTCGGCGAGGAAGCCACCGTGACAGCGCACGCCGCCCGCGATCAGCGGCTCCTCGATGGGATGCGTGGCCAACAGGTCGTCGGCGGCGAAATCGAGCGTGTGGGTCATCAGGTCCTCCTGCTCACGATGGCGGACCCCCCTGGCCCCCTCCGGACCACCAACTGTAGGCGCGCGTCTACAGTTGGGCAAGGGTCAGGATTCGGGGGGTCGCTCGAGGAGCGACGCCATGATGGCGAACCAGCGCTCGGGAACGTCGTCGCCGGCGCCGGTCGCGGCCTGGATGAAGTCCCGCAACAGGAGCCATCCGAAGGAGAAGGCGAAGGCCATGGCCATCGCATCGCCGGCATCGACGTCGGCGTCGTCACCGATCGCGTGCCGCAACGTGTCCACCATGCGGTGCCCGCCAGGGAGATCTGAACCGAGCACGTCGTCCAACTCGCCGTCGAGCATGGCACGGGTGAGCACCATCCAATACCGGCGGTTCCCTTCGAGGGCGTGGAAGGCGTCGAGCGCACTGGCCGTCGTCGCCTCGCGAAAGGGATCCGTCGCCGCGAGACGTTGGGCCAGGTGATCGTGAACGGCACGGACCAAGCGCTGCTTGGAGCCGAAGTGGCGATGGAGCAGACCATGGTTCACGCCCGCTGCCTGAGCGATCTCGCGGAGCGAAGTGGCCGTCGGACCTTTCTCGGCGAACAGCGTCGACGCCGCCTCGAGGACGGCTTCCTTGACCTCCTGCTCACCCCGGGGTCGACCCGCTCCGATCGGCATGGCAGCGACCATAGAGCGTGCCCGGTGGACGCCGGTCAGACACCTCGAGGGAGACGAGGCCGCGATGGCCCAAGACACGTCGGCAGGCACCAGCATGCCGGACTTGCCGTGAAACGTCGTCGACATGTCGAGGTGCCGGGCGCCTCGTCGCCGGCGAAGCGACCCTTCACGTCGGCGACGACCTCCGACCACCACGTCCATCAGTCTCACAACACGCAAGCTGCGGTCGATGACGCTCATCGGTGATCAGGTGATCGTGGCACCCAGCTCGACAACCCTCGGCTGATGTCTCGACCTTCGAGCCCATGGTGAAGGCACGAGCGCGAACTGCGGGATGGCGAAGTGCGGGATGACGCCAGGCGAGATGCTCGTCGATGGACTGGCACGGCGCCACCACCATGTGTGACACTGACGGCCAAATGTCTCGCGACATGCGAGGACAGGGACCAGCCAGGGGGCCTCATGAGCAACGAAGTGACGATGACGATCGACGGCGTCGCAGCGAGCACGGAGGCGACGTTCGACGTCGTCAACCCGGCAACCGGTGCGCCGGAGGCGACCGCACCGGACAGCACGCCGCAGCAGCTCGACGCCGCGATGACCTCTGCGGCGAAGGCGTACCGCGACTGGCGGCGTGACGAGGAGCGGCGCCGCGAGATGCTCCGGCAATCGGCTGACGCCTTGATGGCAGCAGCTGAGGACATCGCTCCGATCCTCACCCTCGAACAGGGCAAGCCGCTGGGGGAGGCGACGTTCGAGGTGTACGGGGCGGCCATCTGGTTCCAGTACTACGCCGATCTCGAGATCCCCCGCCAGGTCATCCAGGACGACGACGCCGCCTTCGTCGAGGTCGTCCAGCGACCCCTCGGCGTGGTCGCCGGCATCACTCCGTGGAACTTCCCGCTCGTGCTCGCCTCCTGGAAGATCGCCCCTGCTCTGCTCGCGGGCAACACGATGGTGCTCAAGCCGTCACCCTTCACCCCACGGGCCACGCTGAAGGTCGGCGAGATCCTGCGTGACGTGCTGCCGCCCGGCGTGCTCAACGTGGTCAGCGGCAAAGACCCCCTCGGTGCGTCCATGACGTCGCATCCCGTCCCCCGCAAGGTCAGCTTCACCGGGTCGGTGGCCACCGGCAAGAAGGTCGCTGCTGCAGCCGCCCCCGACCTCAAGCGCACCACCCTCGAGCTGGGCGGGAATGACCCGGCCATCGTGCTCGACGATGTCGACGTCGACACGGCGGTCGAGAAGCTGTTTTGGGGAGCCTTCCAGAACAACGGCCAGGTGTGCTCGGCGATCAAGCGGGTGTACGTGCCCGAGTCGCTGCACGACCGAGTCGTCGACGGCCTCGCCGACCTGGCCCGATCGGTCAAGGTCGGCCCCGGCACGGAGGCCGACGTGCAGCTGGGCCCGATCAACAACCGTCCCCAGTACGAGCGGGTCAGCGAGCTCGTCGCCGACGCCCTCTCCTCGGGCGCGGTGGCTGCGGCCGGGGGCAAGCCGATGGACGGCAACGGCTACTTCTTCGAGCCGACCATCCTCACCGGTCTCTCCGACGGGTCCCGGATCGTCGACGAAGAGCAATTCGGGCCCGCGCTACCCATCATCACCTACCGTGACGTCGACGAGGTGGTGGAGCGGGCCAACGCCACGAACTACGGGCTGTCCGGATCGGTGTGGGGCACCGACGTCGATCGAGCCACCCAGATCGCCGAGGAGCTCGAGTGTGGCACCGCGTGGGTCAACACCCACCTGGCGCTCGCCCCCCACCAGCCTTTCGGTGGGGCCAAGTGGAGCGGCATCGGCGTCGAGAACGGCACGTGGGGCCTGCTGGCGTTCAGCGAGCCCCAGGTCGTCCACCGCTCCAAGGCCTGACCATCCCCAACTCCCCCACGACAGAGCAGGAGAAGGCGTGACGATATGCGGCAAGGCATCCATCGCGGGCGCCTACGAACATCCATTGCGAGTGATCCCCGACCGCACCGTGGCCCAGGTGCACGCCGACGTGGCCGTCGGCGCGCTCGCCGATGCTGGCCTGTCCATGGACGACGTGGACGGCTACTTCTGCGCCGGCGACGCACCTGGCTTCGGCGGCTTCTCCATGGCCGAGTACCTGGGACTGCAGCTGCGTCACATCGACACCACCGAGACCGGCGGCTCTTCGTACTTGTGCCACGTCGGGCACGCCGCGGCAGCCATCGCCGCCGGCAAGTGCTCGGTGGCGCTGGTGACGCTCGCCGGTCTGCCCCGCTCCGATCCGGCATCGATGATGGCCGGCGCCCGGGCCATGTTCGCCGGCGCCCCCGAGGCCGGCTTCGAGATGAACCACGGAATGACGATCCACGGCGGCTACGCCCTGGCCGCCCGTCGCCACATGTACGAGTTCGGAACCACCAGCGAGCAACTGGCCGAGATCAAGGTCGCGGCCTCCCACCACGCCCAGTTCAATCCCGACGCCTTCCTCCCCAAGGCGGTCTCCATCGAGGAGGTCATCGAGTCGCCGCTCGTCAGCGACCCGTTGCACCGCCTCGACTGCTGCGTGGTCACCGACGGAGGTGGCGCCGTCGTCGTCGTCAGCCCCGAGATCGCCCGCGACCTCGAGCGCCGCACGGTCAAGGTCCTGGGCCACGGCGAGGCCCCGAAGCACACGAACAACGGCCGCATCGACCTCACCCACACCGGCGCTGTGTGGTCCGGGCCCCGGGCATTCGAGGAGGCCGGGGTCACGCCCGGCGACATCGACTACGCCTCGATCTACGACTCCTTCACCATCACGGTTCTCGAGACGATCGAGGACCTCGGTTTCTGCGAGAAGGGCAAGGGCGGCGCGTTCGTCGCCGACCAGGGCCTACGGGCTCCCGACGGGAGGCTGCCGTTCAACACCGACGGTGGCGGTCTGTGCAACAACCACCCCGCCAACCGAGGGGGAATGACCAAGATCATCGAGGCCGTCCGTCAGCTCCGCGGCGAAGCCCACGGCGAGGTACAGGTGCCCGACTGCCAGCTCGCGCTCGCCCACGGCACCGGCGGCTCGCTCGCCAACCGCATGGGTAGCGCCACCCTCATCCTCGGACAGGAGGACGCATGAGCGACCTGCCCACCTTCGCTCCCCCGGTGACCCCGGAGACCAAGCCGTTCTGGGACGCCACCGCCGAGGGCCGCTTGGTTCTGCCCCGGTGCACCTCCTGCCAGACGGTGATCTGGTACCCCCGTACGTTCTGCCCGGAATGCCATACCGAGGGCGTCGAGTGGATCGACGCCACCGGCGAGGGCACCGTCTACAGCTACACCGTGACCCACAAGGGTGACGGTCCCTGGCGGGACGAGTCGCCCTATGTGATGGCCTACGTCGAGCTCGATGAGGGTCCTCGCGTTCTCACCAACATCGTCGATTGCGATCCGGCGAAGGTGTCGATCGGTCAGCGGGTCTCCGTACGCTGGGCTCCCACCGACGAGGGCCCCGCGGTTCCCCGCTTCGCTCCCGCCCCCTGAGAGACGGTCCCTGAACCACGGACGTCACCGAGGTGGCTCGTTCTCACAGCCGCGTTGTCACGAATCGGTGTCCGGCTCGTACATGACCGCCCCGGCCACCTCAGCACCGACGCTCTCGGCCTCGTAGCGGGCCAGCTCTGGGCTGATCTGGCCCAGCCGCAGCGACGAGCGGGGCCATGCCACTGCGAGCGCCACCAACCACACGCCCAAGCCGATGATCGCTGACGTCGTGTAGCCGCTGTCGATCGGGAACCGATCACCCGCCGGGGTGTTGGCCGCGAGCACCGCGGCGCTCGCCGCGCTGCCGACGGAGGAGCCGATCGTGCGCAGCACCTGGTTGAGACCGAGCGCGCTCCCGGTCTCCGCTGCGGGTACGGCGGCCACGATCATCTGGGGCATCGCTGCGAACACGGTGCCGACCCCGATGCCGGCCAGGATCATCACGACGACGAGCTGCCACACCTCGGACCGGGCCCATCCGAAGACCACCATCGCCACCGCGAGGGCGGCGCAGCCCAGGGGCATGAGCCAGCGTCCGTCCATCCTCCGGCGGAGGACACCGGTGAGGCGGTTCACCGCCAGGCTCGCCACGGAGAACGGCGTGAGGATCAACCCAGCCGCGAGCACGGTACGTCCCTGCCCGTAGCCGGTCGTGACCGGCGTCTGCACGTAGCGGATGGCGAGGGAGAACAGGAAGTACATGCCCACCCCCGCCAGCACGGCCACGATGTGGGCCACCCGCACCGACGGCAAGGACAGGCTGCGGAGGTCGACGAGCGGGTGGCGAGCAGCAAGGGTGCGGCGAACGAAGGTCGTGA
>JAPKDO010000520.1 GCA_028822535.1 Acidimicrobiales bacterium | reverse complement strand
GTCCGAAGGCTCGTCCCATGGATACGAACTCCTCGAAGCCATCCAGACCCTCGGGATGACCACGGCCGAGGCCGGTGGCCTGTACCGGAGTCTTCGGTCCATGGACGAGGACGGTCTGGTCCGCTCGTGGTGGGAGCCATCGGAGTCCGGACCAGCCCGGCGCACGTACGAGATCACGCGAGCCGGTTCGCGTGCTCTCGACGTACACATGACCGAGATCGAGACCGTCGCGACGCTGCTCGCCGGCCTCGTCGAACAGCACCGGTCCGCGCTGGATCCCACTTGACGGAGGTCCGGACATGAGGGTCGCACTCGCCGGGAAGGGCGGCGTGGGCAAGACCACGCTCAGCGCCACGCTCGCCCGTCTGGTCGGGCGCACCGGCACTCCGGTCGTCGCCATCGATGCTGACAGCAACCCGAACCTCGCCGCGGCGCTCGGCGCCGGCGACGATCTCGCCGACGACGCCGGCTTCCTCCCCTTCGGTCTCGTGTCCCGCCGACCGGATGGCCCAGCGCTCTCCGAACCGGTCGCCGACGTGTTGGCCGCGCACTGCATCCCGGCACCCGACGGCGTGCAGTTGCTGCGCATGGGCCAACCCGAACACGCTGACGAGGGATGTCTCTGCTCGGCCCATGCCACGGTCAGCGCCGTCCTTGCTGACCTCGGCCGGCGGGACGACGCGCTGACCCTCATGGACCTCGAAGCATCGCCCGAACACCTGAGCCGTGGAACGGCCCGTCACGCCGATGTCCTCGTGATGGTGACCGAGCCCTACTACCGCTCGCTCGAGACCATCCGCCGGGTCTCCGCGTTGGCAGCAGAGCTCGAGATCCCGATCGTGACCGTGCTGGCCAACAAGGTCAGAAACGACGAGGAAGAAGAGGCGGTACGCGAGTACTGCCAACGACACGACTTGTCCTTCACCAGCGCCATCCGCTGGAGCGACGATGTCCTCGATGCCGACTCCGCCGGCCGCCCGGTGCTCGACGCTGCCCCCGGATCGACCCTCGTGGCTGGTGTCCGCGACCTGATCGACGAGCTCGGCATCCCTCTCAGATCCCCCGACGAAGCGACGGTGTCCTAGATGTGTCTCGGTCTTCCCGGCCAGATCGTCGATGTCGACGATGCTGAGGAACACAAGGCGGTCGTCGACGTGTCCGGCGTCCAGCGCGACGTCAACATCGGTCTCATCGTCACCGACGGCGAGACCCTGGCCGTCGGCGACTGGGTGCTGGTCCACGTCGGATTCGCCATGTCCAAGATCGACGAGGAGGAAGCGAGGCAGACCCTGGACTTCGTGAAGGAGTTGGGATCGGTCTACGACGACGAGATCGCCGAGTTCGGCGGCTCGCTCAACTGATGGGAGGCCGGAAATGAAACACGTCTCCGAATATCGAGACCCGGCCGCCGCACGCTCGCTGGTTTCGGCGATCACGGAACTAGCCGGCGACGACACCTTCAAGTTCATGGAGGTGTGCGGCGGCCACACCCACACCATCTACCG
>JAPKDO010000182.1 GCA_028822535.1 Acidimicrobiales bacterium | reverse complement strand
ACGATTTGGCGGACGCGCCGACGTCCGACCTCGAGGCCTTGGTCGATCACGTCCTCGCCGAAGGTGTTCGGTCCGATGTCGGCGCTGGCGATCAGCACCGAGACCTCGGCGATCCCATCGTTGCTGGCCGAACTGCCGCCGGAATCGTCGTCGTTGAGGACGAGGTACGCGATGGCGCCACCGACGATGAAGAACGCGATCCCGAACAAGATGATGAGATTCGATCGTTGGCGCACTGGGTTTCCTCCGTTGGCGGTCCTGACTCACCCCACGCCGAACGGCGACCATGCGCACACGGAAGCCGGCGTCTTGGAGCAAGTTAGCGGCCGAGTGTCGCGGTTGTAGGCGGTCGCTTCTGGCGTTGTGACAGGTTGCAACGATTGTCGTTCCTGTCCGTTTTGAGGAACATAGCCCGGTGGTGCCATTTCCGTTCTGACATACGGACTAGTCCGTCGAACGGCCCGAAGCGTCGACACGGACGACCGGCCCGGCTGACGGTACGGTGCGACCGTGCTCAGTTTGGGTCTCACGGGTGGCATCGGATCAGGGAAGTCGACGGTGTCGGCGATGCTCGAGGAGTTCGGCGCGTCGGTCGTCGACGCAGACCGCATCGTGCGCGAACTCCAGACCCCCGGGGCGCCGGTGTTCGAGGCGATGGTCGAGGAGTTCGGATCCGGCATCGTCGCTTCCGACGGCTCGCTCGATCGGCAGGCGGTGGCCGACATCGTCTTCGGCGACGACGACGCGCTGGCGAAGCTCAATGCCATCGTGCACCCTGCGGTCGGCGGAGCGATCGCCGAGCGTCTCGCCTCGCTCGCCGAGACCGACGACGTCGTGATCCTCGACATCCCGCTTCTCGTCGAGAGCGGTCGCGACGACATGGCCGCCGTGATCGTCGTCGACGTCGATCCCGAACTCGCCGTCGACCGGCTCGTGGAACATCGCGGCTTCTCCGCCGACGACGCTCGATCCCGGATGGCCCGCCAGGTGAGTCGAGAAGACCGTCTGGCGAAGGCTGACGTGGTGCTCGACAACTCGGGCACCCCGGCTGCGCTTCGCAAGCAGGTCGAAGCACTCTGGGCGCGGATCGAAGCCGGTGACTTCAGCGACTGACCGGCGGAGCGATCTGTGGGCCCTGTTCGCGGTCCTGTGGGCGTCGTCTGCCCTGTTCCATCTCGCCGGCAATACGCGCCTCGCTCCGGAGTGGGGGCGGGCCCTGCTCGGTGCCACCGCGATCGCCGTCCTGGCGCGTCCCCGGATTGCCTGGCTGACCGTGCCGCTCGCCGGTGCCGTCCTCACCAACGTCTGGCTCGAGGCGCCGCTTCTCGGCAACCACTGGCTCCTCCAGGGATTCATCGCCGTCATCGTCCTCGGCGCCGTGATCGGGGCGCGTGGCGAAGGGGGCGTCGCCATCTCGAGGTTGGTGGGGCCGGCTCGACTCACGTTGCTCGCGTTCTACGGATTCGCCGCGTTCGCCAAGCTGAACAGCGACTTCTTCGAGCCCGTCTCGAGTTGCGCCGTCTTCTACTTCCGGGAGTCGGCCGATTCGTGGGGGGTGCTCGCGGCGTTCGACGGACTCTCGTCAGGAGGCGAGCGCGCGGTGGCGGTCGTCGTCGCCTCGGTGGAGTTGTCGGTTCCGATTCTGTTGTTCTTCCGCCGCACTCGCACGGCGGGCGTTCTCCTCGGCTTGGGTTTCCACTTCGTGCTCGCGCTCGACCGCACGCATCAGTTCTTCGACTTCTCGTCGATCCTCTTGGTGCTCTTCGTGCTCTTTCTCGGCGAGGACACTCGGCACGAGATCGTCGATGCCGCAGCGCGCCTACGTCGCACGGCCGCTGCGAGATGGGCGTCCGGACCGGAGATCGCCCACCTGTTGGTCCTCGCCGCGCTCGCAGGGGCCGTCGCCTTCGCTTCAGGCCCTGCCGATTGGTCTGCGCCGCGAGACCTCAGACTCGCCGGCGTCTGGGCGTGGATCGTCGTGGGCTCGGTCGTCCTGTTCGTCGTCGCTCGGGCCGTCCGCACGACCGGCGACGACGCCGATCCTCATCTGTTCGACGAGGGCCAGCCGCGCTGGCTGCTCTTGCTCCCGGCGCTTGCGGTGCTCAACGGGCTCACGCCGTATCTCGAGGTCAAGAGCGGCTACGGCTGGAACATGTACTCGAACCTCTCGGTCGTCGACGGCGAATCGAACCACTTCCTCGTCCGCGGGGGGCCTGCCCTGACGGACGGACAGTCCCGCCTCGTGCAGGTCGTCGAGTCGGACGACCCGAGCCTCGGCTTCTACATCCGTGGCGATTGGTTGCTGCCCGAACAGCAACTCGTCGACCATCTCGCCGACCGACCTGGTTCCAGCGCCGTCGGCATCGTGAATGGCGCGACCGTTCGCTACGAGTCCGACGAAGGGTCTGCCCGTTCGGCGTGGCGTCAGAAGTTCCAGGTCTTCCGGGCCGTCGATGCCGACGGACCGGTGGACTGCCAGCCATCCTTCGGCCCTGCACGCTGAGACGGCGGGCTTCCCGGTCACGGTCCGTCGATATCGTCACCACATGACGGAATTCCGCATGGTGGCCGACTATCAGCCGGCCGGCGACCAGCCCCAGGCGATCGCGCAGCTCACCGAGGGCATCCTGGCGGGGGAACGCCAGCAGACGCTGCTGGGCATCACCGGGTCGGGCAAGAGCGCCACCATCGCGTGGACGATCGAACAGATCCAGCGGCCGACCTTGGTGATCGCCCCGAACAAGTCGCTCGCCGCGCAGTTGGCGAGTGAGTTCCGGGAGTTCTTCCCCGACAACAAGGTCGAGTACTTCGTCAGCTACTACGACTACTACCAGCCCGAGGCCTACGTGCCGTCGAGCGACACGTACATCGAGAAGGACTCGTCGGTGAACGACGAGATCGACCGTCTCCGTCACGCGTCGACGTCGGCGTTGCTCACCCGGCGTGACGTCATCGTCGTCGCCTCGGTGTCGTGCATCTACGGCCTCGGCTCGCCCGAGGACTACCGCGCCAACCTGCTCTACCTGAAGGTGGGGGAGGAGTACGACCAGCGCGGCGTGCTCCGCAAGCTCGTCGACATGCAGTACGACCGCAACGACGCCAACCTCGTCCGCGGCAACTTCCGAGTGCGGGGCGACACGCTCGAACTCCATCCGGCCTACGACGAGAACCCGGTCCGCATCACGTTCTTCGGCGACGAGATCGAGGAGATCACCGTCGTCGACGCGCTCACCGGCGAGAAGGTGGGCGAGCACGAGGACCTCGCCATCTATCCCGCCACGCACTACGTCGCCGGCGAGGACCGCCTGTCGAAGGCCGTCGTCCGCATCGAGGCCGAACTCCAGGAGCGACTCGAGCTCTTCGAGAAGGAGAACAAGCTCCTCGAAGCCCAGCGTCTGCGCATGCGCACGCAGTACGACCTCGAGATGATGCAGGAGGTCGGCTACTGCAATGGCATCGAGAACTACTCGGCGCCGATCGACGGACGTGGACCGGGGGAGACCCCCAACACCCTCCTCGACTTCTTCCCGGACGACTACCTGGTCGTGATCGATGAGTCGCACGTCGCCGTACCCCAGTTGCATGGGCAGTACGAGGGTGACCGCAGCCGCAAGGAGATCCTGATCGACCACGGGTTCCGCTTGCCGTCGGCGGCCGACAACCGGCCCCTCCAGTTCGACGAGTTCACCGAGCGGGTCAACCAGGTCGTCTACGTGTCGGCGACGCCGTCGGACTACGAGCGACGGGAGAGCTCGCGCATCGTCGAGCAAGTCGTCCGGCCGACGGGCCTCGTCGATCCCGAGGTCATCGTCAAGCCCACGAAGGGCCAGATCGACGACATCATGGAACAGATCAACCTGCGTCTCGAACAGGACGAGCGCGTCCTGATCACGACGCTCACCAAGAAGATGTCGGAGGATCTGTCCGAGTACCTGCTCGAACAAGGCGTGCGGTGTCGCTACCTGCACTCGAACATCGACACGATCGAGCGCATCGAGATCTTGCGAGCCCTCCGCCTGGGTGAGTTCGACGTCCTGGTCGGCATCAACCTGCTGCGCGAGGGTCTCGACCTGCCCGAGGTGTCGCTCGTCGCCATCCTCGACGCCGACAAGGAGGGCTTCCTCCGTTCGGAGACGTCGCTGATCCAGACGATGGGTCGAGCGGCGAGAAACGTGAACGGCAAGGTCATCATGTACGCCGACCGGGTCACCGACTCGATGAACCGGGCGATCGGCGAGGTGCAGCGCCGTCGCCAGCTCCAGCTCGAGTACAACGAGGAACACGGAATCGACCCGCAGACCATCCGCAAGGGCGTGACCGACATCCTCAGCTTCTTGCGCGGCGGCGACGGCTCGGCACCGATCCCGGACAAGGACAAGCGGAAGCGCACGGCGGCCGAGCGTCAGCGGATCAAGGAGCTGACCGAGCTTCCCCAGGACGACGTCGAACGCCTCATCATCGCGCTCGAGGAGGAGATGAACGAGGCGGCGGAGGAGCTCCGCTTCGAATACGCGGCGAGGCTTCGCGACGAGATCAAGGACCTCAAGCGGGGAGCGGTCGAGGCGGGCTGACCCCCGGCCAGTTCGCCCGGACTGCGAACGCGGCAGCCAGCACGAGCGCTCCATGCAGGACCCATCCCGCGGGTCCGATGGCCATGGTGAAGATCGTCGGTGTGAAACCGAATCGATCGATGTTCAGGAGATGGCCGACGATGAGCGTCTCGTCATCTCGCACCAACGGCATCGTGATCAGTGGCAGCGTCATCGAGACCACGCCGAGAGCGATCAAGCCTCGGCGAGCCCGGACGGGGATGTGGGGCAGCATCCGTGCGACCGGGAGGACGAGGAACGGCAGTGCGGGGAGGATGTACCGCGAGCCCGGCGGTTCGCCGCCCCAGGGGTTCGACCAACCGGACTGGAGTACGAGGAATCCGCCGAAGATGCAGGCTGGCACGACGACGTCCCACTGCGACCGCCGCAGACACACGACGAGGCCGACGACACCCACGATCACGATCGGGGTGAAGGCATAGCCCTTCTCGCCGAGGAAGATGCGGAAGAGGTGACCCGGGTCCGGAATGAGGCTCAGCGGTGCCGAACCCTCCTCCTTCGCCTCGTAGCTCGTGCCGATGAACCCATACACGATCTGGTTCATGGCCACGACTCCGGCGGCGGCCACGCACTGCGGGAGTGCGAACAGGAGTGCCTTGCGCCAGCCGAACCGGATCGCGACATGGCCGCCGAGCACCAGCGCGACGCCGGCCATGGGGTACTCGCTCACGACAGCGAGCGCGGTCAGCGCTCCTGCGACGAGTACGGCGAGCGAGGAAGGCCGGCGTTCCAGGGACAACACGTGCCAGGACGCGAAGGTCAACGTCGCCACGAAGACGTGCGCGTACAGAGCGCTCGACATCGGGAGGAGCAGCGTCCCGAAGGAGAGGGCCAACGCAGCCACGGCCGCATCGGGCCCGCGTTCTGTTCGGGACGCGTGACGTCGCATCAGGATCAGGAGCCCGGCCCCCGGGATCACGCAGAAGGCAAGCGATTGGCTCCACGCGCCGAGATTCCCGAAGTGACGGATCTCGGTTCCGGGTTCTGCCCCGAGCCATTCGGCGACGGCGAGGACCGGTACCCCGAGGAGAGGTTGACCCGGCGCCTTGTCCGAGTAGACGTGCCCGTCGAGGTCGACCCGATCCGCGCTCAGCAGTTCCTCGTAGTCGTCGACCTCGAACCGACCTTGTTCCGTCACCGCTGCGGTGAAGGCGTAACGGCTCGCCTCTTGTGCGTGGAGACCGGGGACGAATGGAGCGACGACGCTGACGAAGAGCGCCAGCAGAGCCAACTCGAACCAGTCGAGTCCGAGCCAGCGCTGGCGCGCTCCGGCTGCGTGACTCGACTCGAGCTCCCCGATCATTCCAGCGTCCATGGGCGACGGTACGGTACCCCGATGGTGGATCGGGGAGGAGCGCGACGTCGAGCCGTGGAGGTGCTCCGCCGCCCGATCGCTTCTGCATTGCTCCTGGTCGTCGTCTATGCGTGTCTCGCACTGCTCATGGACCCGGGGGGCTACCTCGGTACGGACACCGGTGCGAAGGTGTACACGCTCGAAGTCATGGATCGCGCGGGAACTTCCGACCCGGATGTGGGTTACTGGGCCGAAGATCTGGACCCGTCGGGTCGCTTGCATCCCCTCTACCAGACCCGGAAACAGGGTGACTCGTGGGTGGCGGTCACGACGTTGCCGATGATCGAAGTCGCTCGTCCGCTCTATGCCCTGGGCGGCTACCGGTTGACGCTCGTTCTCCCGATCCTCGGAGCCGTCGGCACGGCGTACGCGAGCAGGAAGATCGCGGGTCAGCTGGAAGCGGATGACGATGCGTCCTCGACGGTGTTCTGGGTCGTGGGCCTCGCGAGCCCGATCGCCGTGTACGCCCTCGACTTCTGGGAACACTCGCTCGGAGTGGGGTGCATGGTCGGGGCCCTCGCACTCCTTCTCGGCTCGTTCGGTGAGCGATGGTGGGCCCGGGCGGTACCGGCCGGCGCACTGCTCGGCGCGGCAGCCGTGCTCCGGAACGAGACGTTCGTCTATGCCGCAGCGATCGTCGGCGTGCTGTGTGCTGTTGAGCTGGTACGGCGACGTTCAGCAGTGATGCCCGTGATGGTGGGTCTGGCGACGGTCGTGGGCTTCGCCGGCCCATGGTTCGCGAACGTCGTGCTGGAACGGTCGTTGGACGGCCAGTCACGTGCCGCCCGGGTCACGGGTACGAGCGAAGCGGCGACAAGCCGCGCTGGCTCCGAGGTGGGCCTTCGCGTGGAGGAAGGCCTTCGCACGTTGCTCGGGCAGAACAGCGGATCGGTGGCGGAGGCCGTTGTACTCGGCGCGGTCGTGGTCGGCGTCCTCTTCGCGGGATTCCGGGCCGAGCGTCGCGGCGATCGGACCTTCAGTGCGTTCGCCCTCACCGGTGCGGCCGCGTCGTACGCCTTCGGTGTGTTGACGGGACTCGGTTTCATCTCCGGAATGCTGCTGGCCTTTCCCCTCGCCGTTGCGGGGTTCGTGGCTGTCGTCCGCGAGGCCCGCGCCCGCGTCCTTGCCGGTCTGGCGATCGGTGCGCTGCCGGTCGTCTATGCCTTCCAGTACCTGGGCGGCGCCGGACCGCAGTGGGGTGGGCGCTACACCCTGACGTCCGGAGTGCTCCTCGGCATCGTCGGGTTCGTCACGTTGCGGGACCGCTACCCGACGATGATCCGTGGGCTCGTCGCACTGTCGTTCGCCGTCACGCTGCTGGGTGTCTCCTGGTTGGGGGTCCGTTCTCGTTCTGTCGACTCGTTCTTCGAGGCGGTACAGGAAGACTCTGCCGATGTCGTCATCGCCCGCCAGGCGTTCCTCATCCGCGAGGGAGGAGCGGCGGTCGTCGACGAGCGGTGGCTGAGCACCAAGGACGAAGCGACGTTCGCGCTCGCGGTCGACATCGCACGCGAGATCGGCGAAGAGTCCTTCACGGTCCTCGAGTGGAACGGCGAGGCGCCACCGGCGTCGGCGTTGCCTGGTGATGTCGAGGAGACCTCGCGCGTGCTGTTGGAGTTCGCGGACGTCCCGGTCGGAATGGTGACCTACGACTTCACGTCGTGACGGTCAGTGGCGATGCCGATTTCGAGCTGGGCCAGCTGCGGACGAGCCATGCGATCGAGCCGACGACCACGAGCGCATGGAGTGCCCAGCCCACCGTGCCGAACGCGATGGTGAAGACCGTGGGGTTCACACCCTCGTCCCCGGTGAGATAGTCGACGTGGCGAGCGATGAGGGTGCTACCGAACGGGACGAGTTCGTACGTGAGCAACGCGAGCCCCATG
>JAPKDO010000181.1 GCA_028822535.1 Acidimicrobiales bacterium | reverse complement strand
TTCCCGAAGCCGACGAGGGCATCGCCGGCGTCGCTCGTTTCTTCGGCGTGCGAGGGGGCGGGCTGACCGCGCGATGCGTGGAGCCTCGACCCGGTGGTCGAGGCTCCTCGTCCGATCCTGTGTCGTTCACCGACCGTCAAGTCTCGGTCGGCAGGGTGCTCACGGTGTGTCGAAGACGACCATCACGTTGCGCGGCCCGCGTACCTGTCCGCCCACCCAGGTCACTGCCTCTGGGTCTTCGATCGTGAAGAAGGGGACGCGATCGAGGAACGTCTGGATGGCGACCTTCAACTCCATGCGGGCCAGGTTGGAACCCAAGCATCGGTGGATGCCCGACCCGAAGGCGAAGTGTCGGTTCTTCTTGCGGTCGATCACGAACTCGTCGGCCCGCTCGAAGTGCTCGGGGTCGCGGTTGCCTGCCGGGAAGGCCATGAGCACCTTGTCGCCCTCCTTCATGGGGCAGCCGTTGAACTCGATGTCCTCGGTGACGGCCCGGGCCATGGTGACCGGGCTGTACATGCGCAGGATCTCCTCCACGGCCGTGTCCATGAGCTCTGGCTCCTCGCGGAGGCGCCGCTGGTCCTCGGGGTGGGTGGCCAGATGCCACAGACCCGAACCGATGGAACTCCACGTGGTGTCGATGCCGGCGACGAGCAGGAGGAAGCACGTCCCGAGCATGTGCATGTCCTCGATGGGTTCTCCGTCGACGTCGGACTCGATGAGCAGCGTCAACAGGTCGTCGGGACGTTCGCCCTCGGGGACGGCTCGGTGTTCGGCGATCCGCTCGGCGAAGTAGGCGACCAGCTCCTCGAGCGCAGCACGCGAACCCTCGAGGTTGTGGAACCCTTCCTGGAGGATCTTCACCACCCATTCGGTGAATCGCTCCTCGTGCTCGAGCGGCACGCCGAGCATGGTCGCGATGATCCGCACCGGGATGTGCTGGGCGTAGTCGGCGGCGGCGTCGCCCCGGCCGGTGTGGATGAACTCGTCGATGAGTTCGTTTGCCAACCGGTGTGTGATCGGCGTCATCTGCTCGATCGCCGTCGGTCCGAACGCGGGCAACAACAGACGCCGGGCCCAGGTGTGCACGGGCGGGTCGGAGCTGATCGGGGGCGCCCCAGCGGTGAGCGCACCCTCTCCCGGTCGGTTGATGGTCACCACGCCCACGTCGCTCGACGAGAAATGCTCCACGTCGTGGGCGATCTCGGCGATGTCGTCGTACTTCACGGGCAGCCATGCCCGGTTGCGACGCTCGGTGAACGCGATCGGGCACCGGTCGCGGAGCTCGTCCCAGGTGCGCTCCGGCTCGGCGACGTAGTCGCGGTGGAAGATGTCGAAGTCGTTCGCCCAGTCGAGGACGTCGTCGATGATGGTCATGGACCCCCCATGTGATGAAGCTGCTCCATTCGGAGCCGCAGCGGGCACGCTACATCATGCGACAGATCCTGTGCTATGTCGACTCAGGAGACGTCGCCGTGCTTGATGTCTACGCCAGGCGGTGGCTGTCGGCGACGAACGCGTGCTCACCGTCGACGAGGTTGCCCCGTGAAACGAGCAGGGGCTCGGCCGACAGACGAGCGGTGGCAGGTCCCATGTGGTATCGAGTGTGGAAGGCGCCGCGACACATGTTGCTGGCGTCGTCGCACGAAAGGGGGCGTATGTGACGGCGATCGATGATGCACCGGCCGACACCGGTGGCTGGGTGCAGCAGACCTGGGACCCGGAGATGACGGTGGGGGAGTGGTGGCGAGAGCTCGCCGACGCCGGCCTGTCGAACCCGATGCTGCCGGAACCCTGGGGTCGGGGCTGGAGCAGGGCCGAGGCCGCTGCGCTGGCCTCGGCGATGGTCCGCATCGGAGCGCTCGGCCCGCCCACCGGCATCGGCATGATGCTGGCGGTCCCGACCATCCTGGCCCACGGCGCCGAGGACGTGGTCCAACGGTACGTGCCCCAGATCCTGGACGGGCAGCACGCCTGGTGCCAGCTGTTCTCCGAGCCCGGCGCCGGCTCCGACCTGGCGGGCATGCAGACCCGCGCTGAGCGAGACGGCGATGAATGGGTGGTCAACGGGCAGAAGGTCTGGACATCCGGAGGTCAATGGGCCGACTACGGGATACTCGTCGCCCGAACCGACCCGGATCAGCCCAAGCACCGCGGCCTCACATACTTCGCGTTCCCGATGCTCCAGTCGGGTGTGGAGGTCCGCCCGCTGCGGGAGATGACCGGGCGGGCCATGTTCAACGAGGTCTTCTTCAGCGACGCCCGGGTCGCCCACGCCGACATGATCGGTGACCACAACGACGGATGGCGAGTGGCCAACACCACTCTCATGGTCGAGCGGGCCGGCATTGGTGGCGCCAACGCCGCCGCGCCCAGCGCCGCCATCGCCGGCACCGTCGCCGGTCACCTCGACCAGCCGGCGGGCAGCTTCGTCGGCCGTTCGACGGGCGGCTCGGGCGGCACCGCCGTGGGCCGATCACGCGTCCGCTGGCTGGCCGACATGGCCCGCCAGCACGGCAGAAGCGACGACCGCGTGGTGCGCGACGGCCTCGCCCGGCTCCACACCCTGGTCGAGATCACCACCTGGCACATGGGCCGCATGAAGTCCGGCAACGCCGCCACCGGCGGCGAGGGAAACCTGGCCAAGATCCGCAACAGTGAGATGGTCGCGCTCGCCCGCGAGCTCGGCTGCGCCATCGTCGGCCCCGGCGCGACCCTCGCCGGGCCCGACGCACCCACCGGTGGCGAGCTGCAGGAGCTGGTCCTGTTCTCGCCGGCGCCGTCCATCTACGGGGGCACGGACCAGGTGCAGCGCAACATCATCGGCGAGCGGGTGCTCGGCCTGCCCAAGGAGCCCGGGCCGTCCAAGGACACCCCGTTCCGCGACCTGCTCAAGAACTGAAGAGGAGACGAGAGACATGGCGACCGACGGACCGCTCGGCTTCTGGGCGATCGCCGACAGCGATCCGCATCGCCCGGCGGTAGTCATGCCCGACGGCGCGACCTTCACCTACGGCGACCTGGACGCACGAGCCAACCGGGTGGCCCGTGGCTTGCACGAGCTCGGCCTGCGCCGTGGTGACGGGGTGGCGATCGTGTTGCCCAACGGCATCGAGTTCATCGAGCTGTACCTGGCCACGATGCAGACCGGCCTCTACCTCACGTGCGTCAACTTCCACCTCACCGGACCGGAGATCGCATACATCACCAACGACTGCGAAGCCGACGTCCTGGTCGTGCACGAGCGGTACGCGGCGGCCGCCGGCGCAGCTGGGCCCGAGCTGACGCTGCCCGCCGACCGGCGCTTCGGCGTCGGCGCGATCGACGGGCACCGCGCCTACGACGAGATCGGGGCCGGCCAGCCCGAGGACCGGCCCGACGAGCGTTCACCTGGCACGAGCATGCTCTACACGTCGGGCACCACCGGCCGGCCCAAGGGCGTGCGCCGACCCCTGCCCGAGGGCGACCCCAACGATGCCGCTGCCGGCGGCTCGATGCTGTCGATGCTGTTCGACATCGTCCCGGGACCGGGTGCCCATCTCGTCGCTGGTCCCCTCTACCACGCCGCGCCGCTGGCCTTTGGCACCGGCGCGCTACACCTCGGCCAGGCCATGGTGCTGGTCGACCGGTGGACGCCCGAGGGAACCTTGCGCCTGATCGAGGAGCACGGCATCACCACCAGCCACATGGTCCCGACCATGTTCCACCGTCTGCTGCAGCTGCCCGAGGACGATCGCACCAGCTACGACACGTCGTCGCTGCGGTCGGTGATCCACGCCGCCGCCCCGTGCCCGGTGGCGGTCAAACGCAAGATGATCGAGTGGTGGGGGCCGGTGATCTACGAGTACTACGCAGCCACCGAGGGCGGGGGCGCCTACGTCAAGCCGCTCGATTGGCTGGATCACCCGGGAACCGTGGGCCAGCCGTTCCCGGGGGCCACCGTCAAGATCTTCGACGAGGACGGCAAGGAACTCGGACCCGGCGAGGTCGGCACGATCTTCATGGGTATGCCGAACACCACATTCGAGTACTTCAAGGACGAGGAGAAGACCCGGGCCAGCCGACGCGACGGTCTGTTCACCGTCGGCGACGTGGGCTACCTCGACCCCGATGGCTGGTTGTTCCTGTCCGACCGCAAGGCCGACATGATCATCTCCGGCGGCGTGAACATCTATCCGGCGGAGATCGAGGCGGCCCTGCTCGGCCACCCCGCGGTGGCCGATGCTGCGGTCATCGGCGTCCCCGACGAGGAGTGGGGCGAGCAGGTCAAGGCCATCGTGCAGCCGAAGGATCCCTCGGCTGCCGGCGAGGAGTTGGCCGAGGAACTCATCGCCTACTGCCGCGAGCACCTCGCAGCCTTCAAGTGCCCTCGGTCCGTGGACTTCCGCGACGAACTACCCCGCTTCCCCACCGGGAAGCTGTACAAGCGGCTCCTGCGCGACGAGTACTGGGCCGACCAGGAGAAGGCCATCTGAGGCCTCCTCCCGGCCGTAGGGCTCAGACGCCCAGGATGTCGTCGGACAGCGCGGTGAGGAAGCACTCGCCGCCGAAGTCTTCCTTCTGCGGGCTGGTGAAGTAGCCGCCCACCGGCTTGCGGCTCGCGATGCTCGTCTCCGGGTCGTACTCCCATGGACCGACCCAGACCACCTCGGACCCGGTCTTGCAATCAGGGGCCATCGAGCCGATCGGCGGCGTGATGCCGATCTCGAAGTCCTCGACCCCCTGGATCCATTCGTTCAGTCCGGCGCGAGTGATGACCTCACCTTGGGCCTCGAGGGCGGCGACGACGAGCTTGGAACCGGCGTAGTAGCCGAGCAACGCCGGGGAGTCGAGGTGCTGGGGATCGAGCATGTCCGGATAGTGCTCCTCCAGGCTGCTGGTGAACTGCTCGTGGGCTTCGGTCAGCGCACGGGGCGAGCCGTCGGGCTGGTCGCCGTTGGATCCCGCCCAGACTCCCTCCACGAAGGGACCGGCCAGTGACGCAATGGTGGGCACGCTGGCCGGCCAGCCGCCCCAGCCGCTGGCCGGCTTCCAGTCCTGGTCGGCTCCGGCCTGGACGCAGAGGAACCACGCCGCGGTCTGGAAGTCGACCCAGTCGACGTCCAGATCCCGCCACTTGAGGACCAGTGGCTCGCACGTCCCGGTCTCGAGCGTCAGCGCATCGGTGCTGACCACCTCGGCGCCGTAGTTCTCCCACGATTCCTTCAGAGATCCCAGGTACGGGCTGATGTCGATCAGACCGGTGTCGTAGGGGATGGCCACCTTGATGCCCGGTTCGATCACGCCGTTCTCGTCCAAGCCGGCGATGATCTCCTGGGTCCACAAGAGTGCGTTGCCGACCACGGGGTACACCGTCGGGTACTTGGAGGAGAACGCGCCGGGAGTCACGCCGAAGCTGATGGTGGGCACCTCCTTCTCGGTCACGTAGTCCAGCGCAGCATCGCCGAGCCCGGTGACCAGTGCGATCACCTGGTCCTCCTCCACGAGCTTGCGCACGTTGGCCAGCATCTGGCTGGAGTCGCCGCCGTCGTCGTAGGTGATGAGCTTGAGCTGGCGGCCCTCGAGGCCACCGGCCTGGTTGACCTCCTGGAAGTGGCTGTCGATGCCGGCCACGACCTCCTCGCCGAGGAACCCAGTGGGTCCCGACAGGGTGATGGAAGCGCCGACGAGGATCTCGGTCTCGGTGACGCCCGGGTCCGATTCGGTGGCCGCAGGCGCGGTGTCCTGCTCCTCGGCTGCCGGGGACGACGTGTCAGGTGCCGACGTGTCGTCATCGCGCCCCCCACATGCCGCGGCCAGGAGCGCGAAGCTCATGGTCAACGCCAGGATTTTTCTGTTCATGCTGGTTCCTCCTCGGAGCCGGACAGGTAGACGCGCCACACGTCGGGCGAGTCCGCGAGATCGGCGGCCTTTCCGGCGAGGGCGACGGCGCCGCGATCGATCACGACGGCTTGATCGGCGAGCGCCAAGGCGACACCGACGTATTGCTCGACCACCACCAGGGTCAGACCCTCGGCGAGCAGGGAGCGAAAAAGGTCGTAGATGGCGTCGACGATGATGGGCGCCAAGCCCAGGGACGGTTCGTCGGCCATCAGGACTCGCGGTCCGGCCATCAGGCCACGGGCGATGGCCACCAGCTGCTGTTCCCCACCCGACAGGGTGCCTGCGTCCTGGTCGAGCCGCTCACGCACCCGGGGAAGGTGGATCGTCACCCGCTCGATCTCCTCGTCGAGTGCCGCCGGTCGCAGTTTGCGCAGGTAGGCGCCCACGGCGAGGTTTTCGCGCACGGTCAGCTGGGGGAACAAGCGCCGTCCTTCGGGCACCAGGACGATCCCGTGGCGGACCCGGTCGTCGGCGCTCAGGCGGGCGACGTCGACGCCGTCGATGCGCACCGAGCCCGCGGTGGGAAGCGATACGCCGGCGATGCCGCGCAGGGTCGAGGACTTGCCGGCGCCGTTGCGGCCCAGCACGGCGAGGGCCGCTCCCTCGCCGATGGCCAGGTCGACGCCCCGGACGGCGGTCACGTCGCCGTAGCGGACCTCGAGAGACTCGACCTCGAGGATCATGCCTGGCTCCCCAGGTAGGCGTCGATGACCCGCTGGTCGGCCAGCACTTCGGCCGTCGGACCGGCGGCGACGATGTGCCCGAAGTCGAGCACCGCGGTGTGGGTGGCGATAGCCCGCACGAAGGTCATGTCGTGCTCGACGACGAGCACGGTGAGGTCGAGCACCTCGGTCGCTCGGCGCAGCGAGGCGACGAATTCCGCCGTCTCCTCGGCGGCCATGCCCGCCGAGGGCTCGTCGAGGAGCAACAGGCTCGGTTGCATGGCGAGGGCACGAGCGAACTCGACTCGGCGCCGGTCTCCGTAGGACAGCTGATCGGCACGGAGGTGCGCGTCGTCGGTGAGACCGGTGAGTTCGAGCGCTCCCCATGCCACTTGGTCGACGAGGGCGTCCTCGCATCGGGTGCGCGGGCTGCGGACCAGGGCGCCGAGAACACCCGTACGCCGGAACCGGCCGAGTCCGATCGACGCGTTCTCCAGTACCGACAGCGTGGGCACGAGGGCCAGGTTCTGGAACGTACGGGCCATGCCGAGGTGGGCTCGCTGGCGGGGCGTCAGGTCGGTGATGTCCTCGCCGTCGAAGACGATGCGGCCCGATGTGGGCCGCTGGGCGCCGGTGATGACGTTGAACAGGGTGGTCTTGCCCGCGCCATTGGGTCCGATGATGGCGCTGACCTCGCCGGCGGGCGCGTCGAGCGAGGCGGCGTCGTTGGCGACCAAGCCCCCGAAGCGGACCGTGATGTCCCGCACCGAGAGGAGCGTGCCGGAGATGGTCACCGGGTTTGGCGGGCCGGTTCGTCGACACCGGATGTCTCGTCGCTGCCGTCGCCGGTCGGCTCGCTCGCCAGCCAGTCGACGAGCGCGTCGAGCCGCGCTCCCACCCCCGCGGTCTCGTTCCGTGCCCGAACCGTCTCGCGGCGGTGGGCCAGCACGGCGGCCGCGATCACCAGGGCGGCGCCGGGGATGGTGCCGGATGCGATGTGGGGAAGTTGCTCGCCGGGGTCGCTGGTGCCCGATGCGCCCCAGTAGCCGGCGAAGAGGAACACTGCGCCGAGGATCGCCGAGGCGATCGGCAACCACGCGTCGATCGCCAGCCGGGAACTCGACCGTGCGTCCCGGTCACGCAACGGGTGTTCGGACAATCCCTCGGTCACGGGTGCCTCCATGGTGGTTCGTTGAGGTGTTCGAGGACTGGATGGCCCGGCGTATGGCGGCGCGGTTGGGTGGGCGGACACCCGCCAAGCGGAGATTGATGTCGGTGGCGGTGACGGCCGGGTCGATGGTCTCGGGGACGC
>JAPKDO010000519.1 GCA_028822535.1 Acidimicrobiales bacterium | reverse complement strand
GCGTTCCTGCGTCGCGACATCAGCGTCCCGCTCTACGGCTCCGAGTTCAGCCTCGGCGCGGCCCGCAACCGCATCGAGGAGGCCGGCCTCGTCGGCCAGACGGAGTTCATCCCCGTCACCGACGGTGAACGTCGCAAGATCGGGCCGTTCGACGTCGAGTTCATCCCCACCACCCACTCGGTACCCCACGCCTTCGCCACCGCGTTCCACACGCCCCAGGGCGTGATCCTGCATTCGGGCGACTTCAAGATCGACCTCACACCGGTCGACGGGCGCATCACCGACCTCGCCCGCATCGGTTCGCTCGGACACGACCCCGGCGTCCGCCTGCTCCTCGCCGACTCCACGAACGCGGAGGAGAAGGGGTATTCGTCGAGCGAGACGACGGTCGGCCAGGTCCTCTACGACCTCTTCCATGCGCACGAGGGCCGACGCATCATCACGGCCTGCTTCGCCAGCCACATCCACCGGGTCCAACAGATCGCCGATGCCGCGATCGCGTTCGATCGCAAGATCGCGACGCTCGGGCTGTCGATGAAGAAGAACGTCAAGCTGGCACGCAACCTCGGCCTGTTGAACATCCCCGAGTCGTCGCTGATCGACATCGACCAGATCGACGATCACGCGCCGGAGAAGATCTGCATCATCTCGACGGGCAGCCAGGGCGAGCCGATGTCGGCGTTGTCGCTCATGGCCGCCACCGAGAGTCGGTGGCTCACGCTGACGCCGAAGGACACGGTGATCCTGTCGTCGCACCCCATCCCCGGCAACGAGATGAACGTCTCCAAGGTCATCGACGGGCTGGTCCGCCAGGGCGTCGAGGTCGTGTACTCGGGCATCGCCGACGTGCACGCGACCGGCCACGCCAAGTCGGAAGAACTCAAGACGTATCATTCGATCGTCCAGCCGGAATGGTTCATCCCCGTGCACGGCGAGTACCGCCATCTGGTGGCCCACGCCAAGATCGGGCGCAAGATGGGCATCGCCCCGGATCACGTGTGGGTGTGCGAGGACGGCCACCAGGTCGAGTTGACCGACGACGGCCTCAAAGCGGTCGGCAAGGTGCCCGCCGGCTACCTCTACGTCGACGGATCGATCGGCGACGTGGGCAAGGGTGTGCTCCGAGACCGCAAGGTGCTGGCCGAGGAAGGCGTCGTGGTGGTCATCGTGACCCTCGACGTCGAGTCGGGCGCGCTCATCACGAGCCCGGAGATCGTGACCCGCGGCTGGATCTACGAGGCCGAGGCGGCAGGGTTGATCTCCGACTGCGCCAGCGCCGTCGAGAAGGCCATCGGCGAGGTCAAGGACACGACCGACATCGAGGCCGTGCAGCGAGCCGCCCGAAAGGCCGCCGGTCGCTTCGTCAACAAGGAGACCAAGCGCCGCCCGATGATCGTCCCCGTCGTCATCGAAGCCTGAGACGCGCCGCTGCGGCTTCGTCGGAGCCCCCCCCCCCTGTCGCGTTCTTGTAACGCGAGCTGGGCGCGAGGTGGCGGGTCCTGTGGCAAGAACG
>JAPKDO010000180.1 GCA_028822535.1 Acidimicrobiales bacterium | reverse complement strand
AAGGTGTTGGCGAGGCCTTCCTCCAGGAACCACTGGAAGGACTCACGCTGGATGGCGATGAGGTCCGGGATCGGGAGAATCTCGTCGAGATTCGCGAACGAGTAACGGTCGCGGGTCGCTGACGTCACGGATGTGCTCCTCAGAGGGCGATGAGATCGAGCGGGGTGCTATCGGGGTCTTGCGGTGCGGGGTCTTGCAATACGAGCGCGCCGAAATCCACGGAATGGCCGACGGATTTCAGTTGGCGGGGACCCGGAGCGCACAAGACCGTTCCACATTAGGGCACCGCGCAAGTGAGAGCAACCCGACGTCGCGAACCAGGAAACCCGGTCTCGCGGGGATTGCTCTCGATTTCCCCTCGCCCGTATCTGGCCGTGCGGACACGACATCGGAGCGAGATCGCTCAGAGGGTAAGCCGAACCGGCGGATCCGTCAAGGATCTGTGGTCACCGTCTCCGACCCACTGGCTCCCCCGGCCCCGCCAGCACCGAGGTCTGGTCGGACATCCCGCTCTCATCACGATTTCCGACCACACCTGGGACAACTGACCGGACCGGTCAGTTGTCGGGGCGAGGAGTCGTGCGGGGACGGGGCTGTCGTGGCGTGGGCTGACGCGGGGGCCGACGCGGAGTGAGACCGGCTCAGCGGGTGAAGCTGTGGCGGAGCTCCGTGGCGTCGAACTCGGCGGGGATCGTGCGGCCGGTGGCCTGGCGGTACAGCGCCGTCTGGAAGATGCCGGTGAGCGTGGCCACCACGGCCGACACGGCGATGAACCAGACGACGGCGATCGCGACCGTCGCCACCGCGACGACGGTGCCGAGCGAGGCGCCGACGAACACGAGGGCGATCGCCGGGAGGACCAGGACCAGGTTCAGGAGGCCGAAGCCGACGTTCGCCGTGACCTGTTCGCCCCAGGTCCGCTTCACGAGTGCCGACGAGCCCTTGATCCCCTCGACGGTCCCGGCGCCCTCGATGACGATCACCGGCAGCACCAGGTAGGTCAACACGCCCCAGGCGACGTCGCCGATCCACGAGACGATGGCGCCGACGATGCCACCGTTCTCACGGATGGCCTGGAGCACGAGCCCGATGGTGACAGAGATCGCTGCGAAGCCTGCGACGGCGGGCCAATGGGCGGCCGAACCGCGGAGCGATCCGGAGACCGTGGGGTCGCCACCCTCCATGCGCATGTTGGCGCCGTGGATCACGGCCGCACGCGACAGCGTGAACACGGTGGCGACGGCGACGTAGCCGAGGAAGCCGAGGATGTAGCCCGCGGTCGGGACGGCGTTGTCCTCTCCACCGCCGCCCAACATGGCCAGCACGGGGCCGAAGAACAACGCGCCGACGACGAGTGCAGCGATTCCACCGATGACGGGGAGCCACGCGAGTTCCCGGTCCTTCTGGAGGACCGCCCACGACGACTTGGCGAGCGACCAGGCGTTGGCGATGCGGGAGAACATCCACCGAGGTTACGTCGGATGCACCGCCCCCGGACGCGCACGAGCGCCGACCGAAGCCGGCGCTCGTGACCACATCCGGATGCGGGCGGACCCGCGAACGGTGCTACTTGAGTTCGACGGAACCGCCGGCGCCTTCGATGGCTTCCTTGGCCTTCTCGGCGTCTTCCTTGCTTGCGTTCTCGAGCACGGTGCTGGGCGCGCCGTCGACGAGCTCCTTGGCCTCCTTGAGACCGAGGCTCGTGAGGGCACGCACCTCCTTGATGACGCCGATCTTCTTGTCGCCGGCGCCGGTCAGCACGACCTCGAACTCGGTCTTTTCTTCCTCGGCTTCGCCACCACCGGCAGCGGGGCCGGCTGCGGCCACGGCCACGGGGGCGGCGGCTTCGACGCCGAACTTCTCTTCGAAGTCCGAGAGGAGCTCGCTGAGCTCCAGCACGGTCATGTTGGCGATGGCGTCGAGGATTTCGTCCTTGGTGGGCATGATTCAGCTCTCCTGAGTTTCTTCGGACGCCTCGTCTGCGGGCGCCTCGTCGGTCTGGTTGTCGGTTTCGGGGGTGTCGGCCTCGGCGGCCGGCGTGTCGTCGGTCGACGTGTCGTCCTCGGCGGCCGGGGCGGCCTCCTCGGCGGGCGGTTCTTCGGCCGGTGCTTCCTCGGCGGCGGGGGCTGGCTCGTCGGCAGGAGCGCCCGGGGCGCCTCCCTGGTCGATGAGCGCCTTGAGGCCGTAGGCGAAGTTGCGGGGCAGTGCCTGGAGCAGCCCGGCGAACTTCTGCATCGGGGCGGCCATGCCACCGGCGAGCTTGGCGAGGAGGACCTCGCGAGGCTCGACCTCGGCAAGTGCCTTGGTGTCGTCAGCGGAGAGGAGATTCTCTCCGAGGACGCCGCCCTTGAGCACGAGTGCGGGGTTGTCCTTGCCGAAGTCCTTGAGGACCTTGGCGACATCCACGGCGTCGCCGGGGCTCCCGTCGGGCTTGTCGGTGACGAACGCAAGAGCGGTCGGGCCGGTGAGCAGGTCCTCGATCTCGAGGTTCAGGTCACGGGCAGCGAAGCGCACGAGGGTGTTCTTGTACACCTTGAAATCGCCACCGATGTTGCGCAGCGAGCTGCGCAGTTCGGCGAGCTGGTCGACACTCAGACCGCGGTACTCGGTCAGGATCGTGGCGCTGGTTCCTTCGAGCCGCTCGCGGACTTCATCGACCACGGCGACCTTCTCGGGTCGGGGGGTCTTGTCGTTGATCATGCGTTGGGACACCTCCTTTTCTGCAGGTCGCGAGACATGGTCTCTGGGCTCGCACACATGCAACCGGCAGAGCCGGACACAGAAGGTGTCGCCTCGTCGGGCGGACGTTCCCGGAACCCTCGCGGGGCGGGTGTGTCCTTTCAGCGAAAAAATCGCACCGGATGTCTGCGGCGAGCAGTTCGGTTGTGAAGCGGGCCATCGTAGCGACGACCGTGCCGGGTGCGTCAATCCGGATCAGTCGGGGGGATCGGCCGTGTACTCGTAGTGCCCGGGGTCGGGGTACTCCCACTCGCCACCCCAGGTGAAGCCACGCGATGTCAGCGCCGCCACGAGCGCCGGGTCCTGCGAGTCGTAGGTCCCACGGGGGTCGCTCCCGATGTTGAGGTCGAGCGCCAGCCCCCAGGTGTGCCGTGACAGCCCTGCGCCAGCAGCGATGCGACGTGCGTACTGGCACCCGGCGTACTGATCGGCACGGACGGTGTCCGCCCGGCCCGCTCGCTCGAGTTCCTCCATCGCCGCCCGTACCAGCGGGACGATGACAGCGTGACACCGGATCTGTCCGAGCAGCGGGACGGTGGTGGTGACGATGTTCTTCGAGACCCACGCCGGGTCGATCTGGATGTCTCGTCCCGACGTGTCGCGAAAGGTGAACTCGCCGAACACGCGCTTGACCCGGGCCTGGGGTTCGACCCGGTCGCCATGGCGCATCCAGCGGGCCTGGTCAGACCCCCGGAGGCTCAGGAATTCGCCGGCAGGCGTGCGGGCCCGGATCGCGTCGAGCGTGGCCGCACGATCGCTGTCGGCGACCAACAGGAAGCGCTCGTCGTCGATCCCCAGGCGGACGGCATCGTCACGATGGACGATGACCTCGGCACCACCTCCCGACTCGTCGGCCACGATGCCGGTGACCGTGACGTCGCCGCCGGCGAACCGAAGGGTGCCCCCGACGTCGAGCCGACGGACGAGGGCCGACGACCGCGTCAGCACCGCACCACCCGGGCTGAGCGCAGCGAGGGCATCGGCGTCGGGCGACGGCTGGAAGGCGGCGTAGGCCGGCGGGTCGACGGCGAACGCGTCGATCGGGAAGGCCCAGCCGTCCGTCGTCCGGTCGACCGGCGACCCATCGGCCGCATCGGTCGCCAGCAGCCGGATCAGATCGCCGTACACGACCGTGCTGGCCTGGACCTGCGGGATGGCCGCGACGTCGGCGGAGAAACCGGCCGGCAGGCCACCGGACGTCCACACCAGGAGCGTGGTGCCATCGGCACCGACGGCCGGCGGGGGCCGTACGGGGGCGCTGGTCGGCGGCACCGTCGGCGGTGGGATGGTCGTCACGGCCGTCGTCGTCGGGGCCGTCGTCCCGGTGGTCGGCGGCGTCGTCGAGGTCGTGGTCGTCTGCCGCGACGTGGTGGTGGCCGCGTCGGGAGATCGATCGGCGACGAGGTCCCCCTGGTCCGAGCGCGACAGCGCCACGGCCATCGCGACGACGAGCGTCACGACGACCGTGGCGGCCAGTCCTACGTACACGTGTCGACGCCGCATCAGGGCGCCGACGCTACGGCACGGTGATCAGTCGTCTTCGACGCGCTTGAGGCGGCTCGGATCGATGCGGATGCCGGGGCCCATGGTCGAGCTGACGCCGACACGACGGAAGTACCGCCCCTTGGCCGAGGCAGGGCGCACGCGCTGCAGTTCGTCGACGATGGCCCAGAAGTTCTGCTTGAGGGCGTCGGGCTCGAAGCTGGTCTTGCCGATCGGCACGTGGATGTTGCCGTAGCGGTCGGTGCGGTACTCGACCTTGCCGCCCTTGAACTCCTCGACGGCCTTGGCGACGTCGGGGGTCACCGTGCCGGTCTTGGGGTTCGGCATGAGGCCACGCGGGCCGAGCACACGGCCGAGCTTGCCGACCGTCGGCATCATGTCGGGGCTGGCGATGGCGACGTCGAAGTCGGTCATGCCGCCTTCGACCTGTTCGGCGAGATCGTCGCCACCGACGTAGTCGGCGCCGGCGGCCCGAGCGGCCTCGGCTGCCTCACCCTGTGCGAACACGGCGACCTTGACGTCCTTGCCGGTGCCCGACGGCAGTGCGACAGTGCCGCGGACGATCTGGTCGGCCTTGCGGGGGTCGACGCCGAGCCGGGCGACGAAGTCGACGGTCTCGTCGAACTTGGCGGCGGCGATCGACTTGCAGAGTTCCAGCGCCTCGTCGGGGCCGTGATCGGCCTCTTCGTCGTAGCGCTTCAGCGCGTCGTTGTATCGCTTTCCTTTTGCCATTGCCTCGTCCTTTCGGGACTCCCTCGTTGGATGGAAATCTGTGCACTCCGAGCGAGGTGATCCCGGAGGAGTGAGCGAACCCGTCGGTCGCGAGCGACCTTGGGGGTTCGTGACGAATGCTTCGCATTCGTCGGTGGTTCTAGCCTCGCACCTTGATGCCCATGGAGCGTGCGGTGCCGGCGACCTGGAGCTTGGCGGCGTCGAGGTCGTAGGCGTTGAGGTCGGGCATCTTGGTCTGCGCGATCTCGGTGACCTGCGCGTCGGTGACCGTGCCGGCCTCTTCGGTGCCGGGGGTGTGCGCGGCCTTCTCGATGCCGGCGGCGGCACGGAGCAGGACGGGCGTGGGCGGCGTCTTGGTGATGAACGAGAACGTGCGGTCCTCGAAGATCGTGATCTCGACGGGGATGATCGTGCCCCGCTGGGCTTCGGTCTGGGCGTTGTAGGCCTTGCAGAAATCCATGATCGCCACGCCGTGTGGACCGAGCGCGGTACCGACGGGCGGGGCCGGGCTGGCCTGACCTGCGGGGATCTGGATCTTGACGACCGCCGCGACCTTCTTCTTGGCCATGGGACTACCTGCTTCTTTCTTGGAACTCTTGCGTTCGGGGCAGCCGACCAGTGTGGTCGGTCTGGGCGGGGTTCCGCCAGTTAGAGCTTCGCGACCTGGCTGAACTCGAGTTCGACCGGGGTCTCCCGGCCGAAGATGTTGACGAGCACCTTGACCTTGAGCTGTTCGGCGTTGAGCTCGATGACCTCGCCGGAGAAATCGGCGAAGGGGCCGTCCTTGACTCGCACCGTCTCGCCCATCTCGTACTGCAGGCGGGGCTTGATCTTGGCGGCGGCGACCTCGCGGTCCTCGTCCTTGATGCCGAGGAAGTTCTCGACGTCCTTGCGACGTAGCGGCGACGGCTTGGCGCCAGAACCCACGAAGCCGGTGACACCCGGGGTGTTGCGGATGACGTACCAGGAGTCGTCGTCGAGGCGGCACCGCACGAGCAGGTAACCGGGGAACATCTTCTTCTGGACGACGACGCGTTTGCCGTTCTTGACCTCGACGGTGTCTTCCATCGGGATCGCGACCTCGAAGATGGACCCTTCCATGTTCATCGAGGCGGTGCGGGCCTCGAGGTTGGACTTGACCTTCTTCTCGTACCCCGACTGGGTGTGGACGACGTACCACTTGCCGGGTCGGTCGTACGGGCTGATGACCGGCTCGGCCTCGGGTTCGACGAGGTCCTCGGCGTCGACGACGCCTGGGTCCTTTTCGTACTGGAGCGCAGGCTCCTTGGCGGCAGCGACTTCGTCGGCCGTCTCGTCAGGTGTGTCGACCGGAGCCGATTCGGCGGTTTCGTCGGTCTCGGTCTCGGTGGCGGCAGCGGTGTCGGACACGGCTGGCTCCTCTGCGTCGGGGGTTGGGGCGGTGTCGCTCATCGCTCGAACAACTTGAGGACGGCCTCGCCCAGCACGTAGTCGAGGCCGGCGATCATGGCGGTGAGGACGACGATGCCGAGCAGGACCACGACCGAGTAGTTGGCGACCTCGGTCCGCGACGGCCAGGCGACCTTGCGGAGTTCGCCCCGGACCTCGCGGAGGAACTGGCCCGGGCCAGTGCGCTCGGCCTTCGGGGTCGGCCCCTTCGGCTGATTGCGCGCGCCGCGGACGGGTTCGCCGGCCTCGTTGAGCTGGCCCTGCTTCTTGAGCAGGCGCTTCTGTTCTCGGTTCATTGCCATGTGAATGTGACCGTCTCTGGGAGGCCGTGTCGCGTGTGTTGAGCAGGGCAGGAGGGAATCGAACCCCCAACCGCCGGTTTTGGAGACCGGTGCTCTGCCAGTTGAGCTACTGCCCTCGGCGGTTGCCGGAACCGTAGACGCTAGCGGTGCCCGTCACCCATCGGCGATTCAGGCCCGCGTCGACCTATCCCACCAACTTGAGGCGCTTGCTGCGGCTGGCGAGCACGATCGCCCCGGCGGCGCCGGCGGCGGTGGCCGCGGCGATACCGCCGATGTAGGCCGCCCGACGGCCGTGGAGTGCGGCACGGATGGCGTGGCGTTCGCCCGCGAGTTCGAGGCCGGCGAGGATCTCGGGCAACAGACCCGGCGCAGGCTGGAGGACCTCGGTGCGCAGGCTGCGGAGCGAACGAAGCAGTTTGCGGTACTGGACCAGGTCGGCCTGACAACGCAGACAGGTCTCGATGTGGGCGCGGGCCGCGTGCGACAGAACCGTCGATTCCGCGGCGGCGGCGCTCAGCTCCTCGGCCACGTCGAGACACAGGTCGGTGTCAGCTGGCACGGTCGACCTCGCCCTTCCGCGGGAAGAGGCGCTCCTTGAGCTGGAGACGGGCTCGGTGCAGGCGGACCTTCGCCGCGGTCTCGCTGATGCCCAGTTCCTCGGCGATGTCCTCGTGGGGCAGTTCGTACACGTCGCGCAGCAACACGACGGCGCGCAGCTTGGGCGAGAGCTCGGCCAGGGCGTCGGAGAGGTCGCTTCGCAGCGCCATGACGTCGGCCTGGGCGGCGGGATCGCGGGCGAGATCGGTGTCCTCGACCGTCTCGGGGAGTTCGTCGTGGCGGTGCTTCTGGCGCTTGCTCATGAGCGTGTTGGCACAGTTCGCGGTGATGCGGTACATCCAGGTGGTGAAGAGAGCTTCACCCCGGAACCGCTTGAGGCCCTTGTAGGCCCGCAGGTAGGCGTCCTGCACCACGTCTCGCGCATCCTCCTCGTTGCCGCAGAGGCGATACGCCAAGGTGTACGTGTCGGCATGGGTCCGTCGAACAAGTTCGTCGAACGCGGCTCGGTCGCCCTCCTGGGCACGAGTCACCAGCTCGTCCATCTCGGTCGTCATCGCAGGCATTGGGACCCCTCGACTGTCCGAATCGTTACGTCGGGCTGGTTGCGTCAGGCGACCGTCACGGTCGATGACCAGCGTACCGAGGGCTACTCGGGTCCCTCAGGGATCGCGACCGCCA
>JAPKDO010000518.1 GCA_028822535.1 Acidimicrobiales bacterium | reverse complement strand
GCCGGTCCGGCGCTGGCTGGCCGGCTGGCTACGAGCCGACGGTGTCGTCGGCGTCGTCCGCCGGGGCGTCGGCGGGAGCGTCGGGCGGGCCGTCACCGCGGGGGCCGAAGCCTCCTCGGTGCCGCTGGCCCTCGAACTCGCCGTCGAACTCGCCGTTGACCCGGGCCTCGGCCCGCTCGGTCGCCTCGGCGAGCTTGTCGGCGGCCTCGTCCTCGGTCAGACGCTCGTCCTCGACGGCGCTGTCGAGCCGCTCGGTGACCTCGGAGAGGAGGGCGTCGACGAGCTGGTCGACACTGACACCGTTGGCCTCGCCGATCTCGGCCAGGGTCTGGCCGTCGGAGATGAGCTCACGGAGCTCGGCGGCGTCGATGCCGAGCAGATCGGTCAGGGCTTCCCCACCGACGTGGGCGGCGTGGGCACGGAACCGTGGCCCCTTCCCGAAGCTGTCGGGCTTGGCGTCCTGGATCGCTCCGACCACGGCGTCGGCCTGGCCCTGGTCGATGGTGCCGTCCTCGACGAGCGGGGCGAGTGCGTCGGAGAGGAAGTCGCCGGGCTCGGGCCGGTCGCGCTCCTCGATGCCGGTGTCATCGGTGGCGGCGTCGTCGGTCGTGGTGTCGTCGGCCGTGTCGTCGGTCTGGGCGCCGACGAGGTTCGGGGCGAACAGCACGGCGCCGGCCCCTCCCCCGATGGTCAGGGATGCGGCCATGGCGGCGGCTGCAGCGGTCTTGCGCATGTTCGGTGCTCCTGTGGTGGGTGGCTTCTCTGGTACGAGACCCACTATCGGCACCCCACTTCACAGGCGCGTCGAAGGAACCTGGGAATCACCTCACAACCCGAGCACTCCCGTTCTTGTCACACCTCGAGCCCTCGTCACGGCGCAGCCTGTGACAAGAAGCGGTTGGGGAGGCGGTTGGGAAGGGGTTGGGTTATCCGCTGAACTGGACGAGCACGGCGGTGGCGTCGGAGGCCAGGCCGGCGAGGGTGTGGGGGAAGAGCCCCACGCCCAGGGTGAAGGCCATGCTGAGGACCAGGGCGATGCGCACGCCGACGGGTACGGGGAGGTCTTCGGCGGGGACGACGGCTTCGTCGTCGTCGCCCATCCACATGGACACGGTGATGCGCAGGTACAGGAACGCGGCGATCACGGCCGAGAACATGGCGATCGCAGCCAGCGGGAACGAGCGGGCGTCCACGGCGGCCGAGATCGCGTAGAACTTGGCGAAGAAGCCGCTCGTGAACGGCACGCCGGCCTGGCTGAACAACAGGACCGAGAACACCAGCGCCAACGCCGGGCGGCTCTTGGCGAGGCCCTGGTAGTCGGACAGTGCGTGTTTGCCGTCACCTTCGCGGCCCACGACGGCGACCACGGCGAAGGAACCACCGACGAGGAACGTGTACGAGCCCAGGTAGAAGAGCGTCGCCTCGACGCCCCGATCGCTCGCGGCTTGGACGGCCATGAGGATGAAGCCGGCGTGGCTGATCGACGAGTAGGCGAGCATGCGCTTCACGTCGGTCTGGACG
>JAPKDO010000179.1 GCA_028822535.1 Acidimicrobiales bacterium | reverse complement strand
ACGCGCTGCAGGGATTGGAGCCACTCGTGACCACCCGGATCGTCGAGTTCGGCCCGCAACGACCCGAATCCGTCGATCAGCACGGCCACCCGCGGCACGACCGGGGCGGCGTCGCGGGCGCGCAGCGCTGCGAGTGACTCGACGCGTTCGGCGCCGAGCATCGCCCGCCGCTCCTGCACCTCGTCGGCCAGCCACTCGATCTCGCGAGCCGTGGCCTCGAGGTCGTCGGGCGTGACCACGGCACGGGTGTGGGGAAGTTCGAGCAACGGCAGCAACGACCGGCCGGCGAAGTCGAAGGCGACGACGCGCACCTCGGCGGGCGTGGCCCCGTCCGTCAGCGACGCCGCCGCGGTCCGCAGCGCCGTCGTGCGTCCCGAGCCGCCGGCGCCGAACACGGCCAGCCCTCCTTCGGCCTCGAGGTCGACCACGGCCGGCGTCCGGCGCTGATTGGCCGGATCGTCGCGGAGGCCGAGCACGGCGATCCGTCCGCGATCACCGGCACGGGCCGCCTCGCCGGCCTCGGCGGAGATGATGGATTCCAACGGCACGACGTCGGGCAGCGGCGGCAGCCACGGCCGGCGGGGCGTCGGTCGATCGGAGCGCTTGTGCGCCAACGACACCGAGCGCAGCACGTCGTCGAGCTGCGTTCCCGACGCGTCGCCGTCGTCGACGTCGTCGTCACCGCGACCGAAGCCGAACGCCGCCACCCGCACCCGACGCGACTCGCCCGAGTGGCGCGGCGCTCCCGACCACGCCGCTTGGAACGGAACGAGGTCGGTGGGCCCGATCCGGGCGAACGCTCGGCCCCGGAGCGGGACGGGGATCTCGGCTGCATCACCAGAACCGACGACGCTCTGCGAGTCGGACTTGTCGACGACCCGCAGCGCGATGCGCAGGTTCGTGTTGGCCAGGATGTTCTCGTTCACCGCGCCGGCGGGACGCTGGGTGGCGAGGATCAGGTGGATGCCCAGGCTGCGGCCGCGCTGGGCGATGTCGACGACGCCGGCGACGAAGTCGGGGATCTCCTTCACGAGCGTGGCGAACTCGTCGACCACCAGCACCAGCCGGGGCGGTGCCGTCGCGGCATCGATCGCCGCCAGCTCGGTCAGGTCGGCGGGGCTCGCCGGGTGCTCGGCCAGCAGCGCCATCCGCCGGTCGAGTTCGGCCCGCAACGACGTCAACGCCCGCAAGCTCATCCGTGCGTCGAGATTGGTGACGACGCCGACGTTGTGCGGCAGGTCGGTGAACGGCGCCGCGGCCGCCCCGCCCTTGTAGTCGATGAACAGAAAGGTCAGCCGCTCGGGCGGATGGCGTGCCGCCAGCGCCGCCACCCAACTCTGGACCAGCTCGCTCTTGCCCGAGCCCGACGTCCCGGCGATCAGCGTGTGCGGGCCCTGGTCGACGAGGTCGAGCGTGAACACGCCGTCGGGGCCGACGCCGACGGGCGCGCCCAGAAAACCGCCGTCACTCAGCGACCATGCCGATGCGACATCGGCCGGTGCGGGCGTCCCACCGAGGACCTCGGTCAGCCCGGCCATGCGTGGGATCGACCCGACGCGAGCCACGCTCGACGCATCGCGCAGCGGGGCGAGGTGCCTGGCCAGCCGGTCGAGCCACGCGGCGTCGGTCGCCTCGGCCGTGAACGAGACGGGGTCGGTGGCGCTGTCGGTCGTCGACCAGAGCGATCGCCCCGCCCCCGACGCCAACCGGACGACGGTCGTGCACTGGCGCGGGAGCAACGACTCGTCGCGCCCGACCCACAACAGCCGGATGCCGGCACGGGGCGCGGCGTCGAGCAACCGGCCGAGCGCGGCGCGATCGACGGCGGCGTCTTCGTGCACGACGACCACGATCTTCGGGTGATCCCGGGGCTCGGCCGCCAGATCCAACAGCGCGCCGAGCACCCCGGCGATCGCCTCGGGCCAGACGGCGAGATGATCCCCGGGCAGCGGCGACGCTGAGGATCGGGCATGGGGCAGCCAGCGGAGCCACTCGAAGGACCGCAACGCCGGTGGCGCCAACAGCGCGGCGACCACGACGTCCTCGGGTCCGTGCCGAGCCACGATCTGGCCGAGCACCGACCGGACGACACCGTCGACCAGATCGGCGTCACCGTGGAAGCCGACGGCCACGGCACGGTCGACGTCGAGCGCGACCGGCGCGTCCCGAACGACCTGTCGAGCAGCGGCGAGTCGCTCCTCGGCGACGGCCCGCAGTCCGTCGTCCCCACCGGATTCGACCTCGACGTCGACTCGGCTGGGGAGGTCGGCGGTGCCGAGGCGGACGCGCAGCAGGTCCGGGGCGTCGCGCCCCCGAGCCCACAGCGAGGGTCGGCGGGTCCGGGCTTCCTCGATCAACTGCGACAACGGCGGCAGCGCCCGTCGACGGTCGACGCGTTCCCCCTCCACGGCGGCCGCCACCGCGCTCACCCGTTCGTCGAGCAGTCGCAGGTAGTCGGCCTTGTCGTGACGGAACGAGCGCCGGCCTTTGCGCCGTTCGGCCCGCGCCACGATCAACAGGACCAGCGGGGCGAGCAGCGAGATGACGAGGAACTCGGGGCGGCCCAACACGACGGCGAAGCCGATCCCGCTCGCCAAGGGCACGACGAACGACGTGATCGCCAGCTTGGACGGCGGCGGTGCGCTCGGGGGCGCCGGGACCGGGTCGAGCGTCCGCCCCCGTTCGGGCACGGGTCGGTACGGCGTGCGGTTGAACGCCACGCCACCCGACGCGTCGACAACGTCGTCGACGACGAGGCGTCGGACCCGCAGCCGGAACGGGTCGATGTCGCCCTCGACGGTGACGCCACCCCCAGGGTCGATCGTCGCCACGGCGGCGCCGGGTGGAAGGCCGGCGCCGAGGAGCGGGATGTCGTCGTCGGACGACCCGCCGATGCGATGCGTGCCCGGGCCGAGGATGGTCGGCCGGCCGAGTTCTGAGCCGCCCTCGACGGTGAACTCGACGGCGACGGACTGCTGCGGCACGGGCGGCGCGTGGGGCGAGAGCCACAACCGGAGCCCGGAGCAGAGCCCGACCGACGTCACCAGATGGTCGTCGTCGAGGCGATCCCCGGCGTCGTGCCAGAGGGCCGCGCCGTCGTCCACGACCACGTCGCGGGCAACCGCGTGATCGGTCAGCGCTCGGCGGAGGTCGCCGACCGAGGCCGAGTCATCGACGGCGACCCGGCAGTCGAGGCGCGTCGCCCGTCGGTCATGACCGACCCGCAGTTCGAGAAGGAGTTCGATTGCATCAGGATTGCACCAAACGCAGTCCGGCAGGTGACAGCTCGGCGCCCTCCTGGAACGGGAGATCGACGACGAACTCGGTCAGGTGGGCCGGGAAGCGGTGCTCGGAGCGCAACACCTCGACGCCGTCGGTCGACACGCTGCGGCGTTCGACCACCAGCATCGGCGACCCGACGGGCACCTCGAGCAGTTCGGCGTCGCGGTCATCGGCGAGGGCCGCGCCGATGGTCTGCGTGGCGTGGTCGAAGTCGACGGGGAGGAGTTCGTAGAAGGTGGCGGACTCGACGTCGTCGCGGCTGAGCGACGACCCGAGGTCGGCGGGGCACCACACGGTCACGAGCGCGAAGGGCAGGCCGTCGGCCAGGTTCACCCGCACGACCACCAGGTGCTCACGATCGAATCCGAACGACACGACCCGTCGCTCCGGAACCCGTCCCTGGTCGGTCAACTGGCCCTCGATGGTCGACAGCGCGCCCAGCGACTGGCGAACGGTGTCGCCCTCGACGAACCAGCCGTATCCCTGGCGAGAGGCCACGACACCGTCGTCGCGCAGCACCTCGAGCGCCTTCCGGACCGTCACCCGGCTCACGTCATAGGATCCGGCCAGTTCCGCCTCGGACGGTAAGACCGCCCCGGGCGCCAGGTCGCCATCGACGATCTGGCGTCGGAGGTCGGCGGCGATCGTCCGATATCTGATCTCTCTCACAAGGTTGTACTATACTCGTATCATGCCTGTTACCTCCTCCACTCCCATCGAACTCGTCCAGGCCGTGTACGACCGCCTCCCGTCGTCGGCCGCCATCGCTCGCGAGCGCCTCGGCCGACCGGTCACCCGCGCCGAGAAGATCCTGGTCAACCACCTCCGCGACCGCGATGGCCAGGAACTCGAACGTGGCCGCAGCTACGCCGACTTCGATCCCGACCGCGTCGCCATGCAGGACGCCACCGCCCAGATGGCGCTGCTGCAGTTCATGACCGCCGGTCTCGACGAGGCCGCCGTCCCCTCCACCGTGCACTGCGACCACCTGATCCAGGCCAAGGTCGGCGCGCTCAAGGACATGGCGGTCGCCGTCGACACCAACGCCGAGGTCTACGACTTCCTCGAGACCGTCAGCCGTCGCTACGGCCTCGGGTTCTGGAAGCCGGGCTCGGGCATCATCCACCAGGTCGTCCTCGAGAACTACGCGTTCCCCGGCGGCATGATGATCGGCACCGACAGCCACACGCCCAACGCCGGCGGCCTCGGCATGGTCGCCATCGGCGTGGGCGGCGCTGATGCCGTCGACGTGATGACGGGCTTCCCGTTCAACGTGCGCTGGCCGAAGCTGATCGGCGTCCACCTCACGGGCGAACTCAACGGGTGGACGGCGCCCAAGGACGTCATCCTCAAGGTCGCCGAGATCCTCACCGTGAAGGGCGGCACCGGCGCCATCGTCGAGTACTTCGGTGAAGGCGCCGACTCGATCACCGCCACCGGCAAGGGCACCATCTGCAACATGGGTGCCGAGATCGGTGCGACCACGTCGCTGTTCCAGTACGACGAGAACATGGCGGCCTACCTGAAGTCGACCGGTCGTGAACAGATCGCCGACGCCGCCAACGCCGTCTCCGGCGACCTGCGCGCCGACGACGAGGTCATGGCCAACCCGGGCGACTACTTCGACGAGGTCATCGAGATCGACCTCTCCACCCTCCCGCCGATGATCAACGGCCCCCACTCCCCCGACCGCGCCCACACCGTCGCCGACGTCGGCGCCACCGCCGAGGCCGAGGGCTGGCCGCTCGAGATCAGCGCGGCCCTCATCGGCTCGTGCACCAACTCCTCCTACGAGGACATCACCCGCGCGGCGTCGATCGCCCGCCAGGCGTCGGCCAAGGGACTCAAGGCCAAGACCCGGCTGCTCGTCACGCCCGGTTCCGAACAGGTCCGCGCCACCATCGAGCGCGACGGGTTGTTGGACGACCTCGAGGCCATCGGCGGCGAGGTGCTCGCCAACGCCTGCGGTCCCTGCATCGGCCAGTGGGCACGTCCCGACCAGGACCTCGACGAACCGAACTCGATCGTCAACTCCTACAACCGCAACTTCCCGAAGCGGAACGACGGCTCGGCCAACACGCTCAGCTTCGTGACCTCGCCCGACACGGTGATCGCCATGGCGCTCGCCGGCCGCCTCGACTTCGACCCCCGCACCGACACGCTCGTCAACGACGACGGCGAAGAGGTGCGGCTGTCCGAGCCCGTCGGCGAGGACCTCCCCGACAAGGGTTTCGACCCCGGCGAGAACACCTTCATCGCCCCGCCCGAGGACGGCTCCGATGTCGAGGTCGTCGTGTCGCCCACGTCGGATCGCATCCAGCTGCTGACGCCGTTCGAGCCGTGGAACGGTGAGGACTTCACCGGGCTCCCCGTCGCCGTCAAGGCGCAGGGCAAGTGCACGACCGACCACATCTCGATGGCCGGCCCATGGCTCAAGTACCGCGGCCACCTCGAGAACATCTCGGGCAACCTCTACCTCGGTGCGGTCAACGCCTTCACCGGCGAGGCCGGCTCGGGCAAGGACCCCGTCGACGGCCAGGTGAAGTCGTTCCCCGACGTCATGAAGTCACTGCACGAGGCCGGTCGTCTGTGGGTCGCCGTCGGCGACGAGAACTACGGCGAGGGCAGCTCTCGCGAGCACGCGGCCATGGAACCGCGGTTCCGCAACTGCGCCGCCGTGTTCGCCCGGTCGTTCGCCCGCATCGCCGAGACCAACCTCAAGAAGCAGGGCGTGCTGGCGCTCACGTTCGCCGACCCGGCCGACTACGACAAGATCGGCGAGGACACCACCATCGACATCGTCGGCCTGGCCGACCTGGCGCCCGATCAGCCGGTGACGGTGAAGCTGAACCAGCCCGACGGTTCGGTCGACGAGATCTCGACGACCCACACGCTGTCGCCCGAACAGATTGCCTGGTTCGAGGCCGGTTCGGCGCTCAACATCATCCGCAAGCGGGGCGGCGGCGCCAACGCCTGACGCTCAGCGACGCAGGAAGCGTGTCGCGGCCTCGATGTTCGACGAAGCATCGAGTGCCCGACGCGCGTCCGCGAGCCGACGGTTGGCGGTGCGCACGCTGATCCCGGCGGAGGCTGCGGCCTGTGCGAGCGTGGCCCCGGAGGCGAGCGCCTGGAGCAGGACCGCCTGATCGTCGGTGACCGCAGTGGCGTGGGCGCTGGGGGTGGCGACGCGGTCCAGGTCGTCGACGAGACGATGACGCATGGACGGAGTGAGTGAGCCGATGCGGATGACGGCCGCCACGCCGCGCGCCACCGCATCGACCACGGCGGCGCACGCTGCTTCCGAGTCGACGACACACGGGAAGACGAGCCCTCCGTCCGTGAGGTCGTAGGGGTCGTCGGGAAGCGCGTCGACCGGACGGAGCGATGGCAACAACCGGCGGGCGGCGACGGTCGGGACCTCGGTGACGATCCAGTAGCGCTTGGTCACGTGACGAGCACGGCCGCTTCGAACCGGGTGGCGGCCCCGAGTTTCCGGCGTGCCGATTCGACGTGTTGGTCGACCGTCCCCGGGGCGATCCCGAGCGCCGTCGCCGCCTGTCGTGACGTCTCCCCCGCAGCGATGCGCCGCAACACGGATTCTTCGGTGAAGGTCAGCTCGGGCCGGGTCGAGATCCCCAGCCGCCGCAGGACGCCGACCAGACCTGCTCGGCGTGCCGTGTCGATCGCTTCCGACCGCAGATCGGCTCCTGCGTCGCTGGCGACGATCCCGACCCGTGCGATCCAGCGGGGGATGCCGACGGCCGAGGCGTGCTCGAATGCGCATCGCAGTTCGTCGGCCGCCGTGCGGGTGTCGCCGGCCGCCAGCGCGACCAGACCCTGGATCTCATGGATGGCCGACCACCACATCGGCATCGTGAACGACGGGTAGCGGGGTTCGAAGGGCTCGCCATGGCGGACGAACACGTAGGCCACGGTCCGCTCGACGAGCGTCTGCAGACCGAAGTACGCGCCGTCGCTCGACCGGCCCTCCTCGAGTGCGTACGCCGCCATCTCGAGGTCGTCGACGAACCACGCCAGCTCAGAGCGGACGGTTGCGATCATGGCCGTCTCGTCCGGGGCACCGGTCGACTCCGCCACCATCTGGGCGAGTGAGTGGCGGGCATCGTCGAACCGACCCAGGTCGAGTTCGGCGAGGGTGCGGCCGAAGTGGACATGGTTGCGAGCGCCGCCCAGTTGATGCGTCGCCAGATGAGCCTCGGCGTCGGCAATCATGGTCTGCAGGCCGGCGCTGGTCACGCCGCGATGCGTGAACCACACCTGCTCGAGGTGCGTGACCCACGAGCCGAGACCCGCCACCCGCGCCCGGTCGACCTGGACTCCGGCCACCTCGATCGCCTCGCGCAGACGGCCGTGCAGCCCGAGGCCGGACACGAGATGGAACGCCGTCGCCGACTCGAGTTCGGGCTCGCCGACGGCGGCGATCTTCGCGAGCGCGGAGCGCAGCACGGGCTCCCACTCGGGCGAGCCCGAGTAGAGCAGCGCCGCGCCGAGCGTCGACTGGGCACGCAGCTCGGCCAGGCCGCCGTGCGGCGCGGCCGCCTCGGCCGTGGCCAGCGCCCGCTCGAGGTAGCCCGGGCCCTGGTCCCGCACCTCGAGCAACGCCCGTTCGTTGCTGATACGCACCGTTCGAGCGGGGTCGCCGCCGGCGAACGACTCGGCCCGCTCGAAGT
>JAPKDO010000517.1 GCA_028822535.1 Acidimicrobiales bacterium | reverse complement strand
ACTGGATCCGCTGATCGAGCGCGATCACGTGACACGTCTGTGCGTCGACGCCGGTGGTCATGAGCTTCGAGGTCGTCGCGATGACCGGGTACGGCCGCTTGGGATCGATGAAGTTGTCGAGCTGCGCCTTGCCCTCGTCGTTGTCGCCGGTGATGCGCATCACGTAGCGATGGTCGGCTTGGACCAGGGGAGCGTTGGCGGAGACGTTGGTGATCGCTTGGCGCATCCGCTCGGCGTGGTCGATGCTCTGGCAGAAGACGATCGTCTTGTGCATCGGATCAGTTCCGTGGAGGAACGCACTGATCCGCTCAGCTACGACCTTGTCTCGCTCCGGGAAGACGATGTCGCGGTCGAAGTCCTTGGCGTTGTAGATGCGGTCATCGATCTCCTCGCCGGCGTCGTCCACTTGCCCGTCCTCGGGACGCCAACCGAGCAGGTCGTGGTCAAGGTCCACTCGGACCACCTTGTAGGGCGCGAGGAAGCCGTCCTCGATGCCCTGCTTCAACGAGTAGGTGTAGACGGGCTCGCCGAAGTAGTGGATGTTCGAGACGTACTTCGTCTCCTTCGGCGTCGCCGTCATGCCGAGCTGGATCGCGGAGTCGAAGTAGTCGAGGACCTCACGCCACGCCGAGTCCTCGGCTGCCGATCCACGATGGCACTCGTCGATGACGATCAGGTCGAAGAAGTCCTTCGGGAACTTGTCGTACACAGGCTCCTTGTCCTCGGCGCCCATGATCGCCTGGTACAGGCCGAGGTAGATCTCGTAGGACGTATCGACGCGACCGTCATCGCCGACGAGCCCGCGCGTGAGCTTCTTCATCACGCCGCCGAAAGGCCGGAAGTCGTTCTGGATCGTCTGGTCGACGAGGATGTTTCGGTCGGCGAGGAAGAGCACCCGCTTGACCCTCTTGGACTTCCACAGCCGCCAGATGATGTTGAAGGCCGTGAAGGTTTTGCCGGTGCCCGTCGCCATGACGAGCAGAAGGCGCTGTTGCCCGCGTGCGACGGCCTCGACGGTCCGGTTGATGGCGAGCTGCTGGTAGTAGCGCGGCTCCTTGCCGCCGACCTCCGCGTGGTTGGGACTGGTGACGAGAGCGTCTTCCTTCGGATCGAGGCCGCGCCAGGTCCGATAGTGCTCCCACAGGACGTCGGGGTCGGGGAACTCGTCGAGCGCGAGTTGCTGCTCGATCGGATCGAACGTGCCTGAGCGGTCGTGGAAGAGAAATCCGTCGCCGTTCGAGCTGAAGACGAACGGAACGTCGAGCGTCTCCGCGTAGGCCAAGGCCTGCTGCATCCCAGCGCCGACGGAGTGCGTGTTGTCCTTCGCCTCGATCAACGCGATCGGCAGATTCGGCTTGTGGAAGAGGAGGTAGTCGGTTCGCTTGCGCTTCCCGCGAGCGACGAGCTTGCCGCGCACGATGATCTTGCCGTCGGTAAAGCCGAACTCGCGGCGCCACTGACTCGGCGACCATCCGGCACCGGTGACTGCAGGCGTGATGTAGCGGTCACAGATGTCGGACTCGCTCA
>JAPKDO010000178.1 GCA_028822535.1 Acidimicrobiales bacterium | reverse complement strand
GACCCGCTTCTGAGAGACAAGGTCTGCATCATCACCGGCGCAGGACACGGCATCGGCCGTGCCCACGCCATGGAGCTCGCCAAGCACGGCGCCAAGGTCGTGGTGAACGACGTCGGTGGCTCCGTCCACGGTGAAGGCAGCGGCAAGGACGCCGACCTGACCGTCGACATCATCACCGAGCGGGGCGGCGTGGCCGTGGCCAACTACGCCGACGTCGCCGATCACGACGCTGCGGCCGAGATGGTGCAGCAGGCCGTCGACACGTGGGGCCGTCTCGACGTGTTGGTCAACAACGCCGGCATCGTGCGAGACACCGCCATCTGGAACATGAGCGAGAAGGACTTCGACTCGGTCATCCGGGTCCATCTGCGCGGCAGCTGGGCGCCGGCCAAGCACGCGGCCATCCACTGGCGGGCGCGCGCCAAGGCGGGTGAGGCCTTCACCGGTCGAGTCATCAACACCACCTCGGGTGCCGGCCTCGTCGGCAACTTCGGGCAGACCAACTACGCCACGGCCAAGGCCGGCATCGCCGGGTTCACGCAGACACTCAGCCTCGAGCTCCACAAGCTCGGCGTCACCGTCAACTGCGTCGGCCCCGCCGCCGCCACCCGAATCACCGGCACGATGCCCGGCGCACCGGAGGTCATCGAGGCCGACGACGTGGCCGAGGGCGAGTGGAACCGCATGGACCCCGCGGTCTCGTCGCCGCTGGTTGCCTGGCTCGCGTCCGATCAGTCGCAGATGGTGACCGGTCAGGTCATCCGCGCCGTCGCCGAGGACATCGTCTGGATGAAGTCGTGGGCCGAGGGTCCGAGCATCAGCAACGGCGGCAAGCGGTGGGACGCCGCCAAGCTCGGCACCCAACTCGCCACCGACGTCTTCAACACCCGCACACCAGGTCTTCGCTACTGACCCTGGAGTCTGGAAGACCTTCAGCCGAGCGCGGCCACGATCAGCTGGGTCACCGACATCGCCGTGATCGACCCGACGAGCCCGAGCATCAATGTCCGCGTCTGACCGGCGGTCAGCTCCCGCATCTCGACCCGGAGCTCGGCCCCGAGCACTCGCAGATCGTCTTTGGTGACGAGTGTCTCGGGTTCCGGTGGCAGTGACTGGATCATCAGCTCGGCAAATCGGTCGTTGATCTCACGCTTGGCGATCTCGTAGAGCTCGTGTCGTTCGGTCTCGGTCGGCATGCCCGGTTCTCTCTCAGCGGAGATTCGGGCGGTCCGTACGCCGAGTTCCGGACGATCGTCAGAATAGCGAGAAGCCGTCAGCTACGCGGACGGATCGGGTCGGGCATCGCACGGCCCTCGCGTGACGCCAAGGCGGCTCCGGCGATCACCAGGGCGACACCGACGACGGCGATCGGCGTGACCGAGTCGTCCTTGAACGCCACGCCGAGGCAGAGCGCCACGACCGGGATCAGATAGGTGATGAGCGAGGCGCGCGTGGCGCCGACGCTGCCGACCAACGTGCCCATGATCACGAACGCCAGCCCGGTGCCGAGCGCGCCGATGATCACGACCGAGACGGTCGGACCGAACTCCCACGTCGAATCGGGGATCGACACGATGCCACCCGGCAGCGTCCACAGCGACGCGAGCGACAGCATCCGAGCCATCAGCGGCAGCGAGCCGTAGCGCTGCTGGAGCGGCACCGCGACGTTGGCGGCGACGCCGTAACAGGCGCTTGCGCCGAGGACCATGACGATGCCGAGCCAGGCGTTGTCGCCCTCCCCGCCCTGGCCCACGGAGATGAGGACGACGCCGACGAGGCCGACGCCGAGACCGACGATCCGTGCCCTGCGTGGCAGGCGCCGGGCGATGAGGCCTGCGGCGATGGCGGCGAAGATCGGCGTGCTGCCGTTCAACATCCCCGTCACCGCCGAGTTGATGTGCTGCTCGGCCAGCGGGAAGAGCGTGAACGGCACCGCGACCCAGACCACCGACAGACCGAGCAGACGCGGCCAGTCGCCTCGGTCGATGCGGACACGAGACCGGGGCAGGACGTTGAGCACTGCAGCGCCGAGCGCGACGCGCCCCCACGTGATGAGTCCGGGCTCGACCGCCTCCAACGCGATGGAGATGAACAGGAACGACGAGCCCCAGATGAGCGAGATCGACGCGAACAGGCCCCAGGCGGTCGGGGTGAAGGCAGCTTCGTCGGCGTCGACCGGGGCCGACTGCTCGGGCGTGGTCGTCACGCCCGCAGGCTACGGGTGGACAGACCTCATCCGTCGACGGACTCGTCGATCGGCTCGTCCCTCGACGAGCCCTCGTCGCGACGGACCCACATGACCCGCTGCGGGAACGGGATCTCGATCGACTCGGCGTCGAATCGCGCTTTCATCCGGCGGTTGAGTTCTCGGGTCACCTTCCACTGCTGGCCGGGCTGGGTCTTGATGACGAGACGGATGGTGATGCCGTCGGCGCCCAGCGCCTGCACGCCCCAGACCTCGGGCTCCTCGAGCATGTCGACGCGCCAGTCGTCGGCGTGGAACACCTCGTCGGCGACCTCCTTGACGACCTCCAGCGCCCGGTCGAGGTCCGTGTCGTAGGCGACATCGATGTCGAGTAGCGCACGCGCCCACTGTTGGCTCATGTTCCCGACCCGACGGATCTCGCCGTTCGGCACGTGCCAGACCGTGCCGTCGATCCCGCGCAGTCGGGTGGTGCGCAGGTTGACGACCTCGACGGTTCCCTCCGCCTCGCCGACGTTGATGACGTCGCCCACGCCGTACTGGTCCTCGGCAAGCATGAAGAGCCCGGACAGGAAGTCCTGCACCAGCGACTGGGCACCGAAACCGAGCGCGACACCGATGATCCCGGCGCCGGCGATCAACGGCGCGAGGTTGATGCCGACCTCGGCGAGCGCCATGAGCGTGGCGATCGAATAGACCACCATGCTCGTGATGCTCCTGAGCACCGACCCGATCGTCTCGGCCCGAGCGGCGGCCCGCAATGGGTGATGGCTCTGCGTGGAGCGCAGGGACTTCGGCGTCATCTTGGTGAGGCGGGCCTTGCGCTCGCGTGCCTGACTGTCGGTCAGTTCGACGACCGACTGCTTGATCAGCCGACGGACCAGCCGATTGACGATGATCGCAACGAAGAAGATGAGGATGATCCGCAAGGGTGCGGACGCGAGCCAGTCGGCGCCGCGGGCGACGACGTCGTTCTCCGTCCAGCGGTAGACGTTGCGACAGACCAGGCCAGCTTCGTCGACCGACTCGACCTCGCAGGCGGTCCGGACCGCGTCGTCGGTGACTTCGAAGACCTGGGTGAGCACCACGGAATCCGACGGTATCGCCCGATCCGACCGTTCGGAGCGGCCCGATAGGTTTCCGGGCCATGGCTGAGGATCTGTTCCTGGGAGAGACCGTCGACCCAGAGGCGCACGAGCGCACCGGTGATCGACTCGACTACGACCCGTCCGATCTGACGACGCACGGCGTCATCGTCGGCATGACCGGGTCGGGCAAGACCGGCCTCGGCGTCGTGTTGCTCGAGGAGGCCTTGCGCAACGGGATCCCGACGCTGGTTCTCGACCCGAAGGGCGACATGACCAACCTCGCCCTCCGCTTCCCCGGGCTCAGCGCCGACGAGTTCGGGCCCTGGGTCCCCGAGGGGTCCGACGCCGCCGAGACTGCCACGATGTGGAAGGACGGCCTCGCCTCGTGGGGGCTCGACGGCTCGCATGTCGAAGGCCTCGCCGGCGCGTCGAACGTGACCGTGTACACGCCCGGTTCCTCGGCCGGCGTCCCACTCAATCTCATCGGTTCGCTCGCAGCGCCGTCCTCCGACGACGAGGAGGCGATCAACGACGAGATCGAGGGACTCGTGAGCGGCCTGCTCTCGATGGTCGGGATCACCGCCGATCCGCTCTCGTCACCCGAACACATCCTGTTGACCAACCTCGTCGCCCGGGCGTGGAGCGAGGGCAGGTCGCTCGACCTCGGCCAGCTCGTGCAGCAGATCCAGGACCCGCCGATCCGCAAGCTCGGCGTCCTCGAGCTCGACTCGTTCTACCCAGCCAAGGACCGCACGAAGCTGGCCATGAAGATGAACGGCCTGCTGGCCTCGCCGTCGTTCGCCGCGTGGGCCGAGGGTGTGCCGCTCGACATGGATGCGCTGCTCTCGACCGACAACGGCGCCGCCTGTTCGGTCGTCTACCTCGCGCACCTGTCCGAGGAGGAGCGTCAGTTCGTCGTCACCTTGCTGTTGTCGAAGCTCGTGACGTGGATGCGTGGCCAGTCGGGCACGCCGAACCTGCGAGCTCTCGTGTACATGGACGAGGTCTTCGGCTACGTCCCACCGTCCGCCGCGCCGCCGGCCAAGAAGCCGATCCTCACCATCCTCAAGCAGGCCCGCGCCTTCGGCGTCGGCATGGTGCTCTCCACCCAGAACCCCGTCGACCTCGACTACAAGGCGATCTCCAACGCCGGCACGTGGATGATCGGCCGGCTCCAGACCGAGCGCGACGTCGGGCGCCTCAAGGACGGCCTCGAGAACTCGTCGGGCGACGTCGACGTCGACGCACTCACCGGCACCATCTCCGGGCTCGGCAAGCGCGAGTTCGTGCTGCACACGACCAAGGGCAAGGCGCCGAAGGTCTTCACCACCCGCTGGGCGATGGACTACCTGGCCGGGCCCCTCACCAAGGACCAGCTCGGCGACCTACCGGGTCAGCCCGACGCGTCGGCCGTCGAGGCGGCCGCCACATCCGACGCAGCTGCGACCGTGCCTGCCGCCGATCGTCCCGTCGAGGTCGCCGACGACGAGATCGCCGCACCTCCCGAGGTCGCCGACAGCATCTCCGTGCGTTGGATCGACCCGGCAGCGCCATGGCTGGCCGATGTCGACGGTAACCCTGAGTCGACGTCGTACCAGGCAGGGATCGCCGCCCGGGTCGAACTCCTCTTCGACGACACCAAGGCCGATCTGCGCCACAGCGACGAGTTCGAGTTCGTGACCGTCGGACTCGGCGAAACGTTCGACGCCGACGAACTGATCGCCGTCGACTACGACGACCGCGACCTGCGCGACGCCGCCCCCGACCGGGCGGCGTACCGACTGACCGATGCCAAGATCGGCACGAAGACCTACTTCAACAACGCCGAGAAGGCGATCAAGGACAAGCTCTACACCGACCAGACGATCACGCTGCAGGCCAACAAGGCACTGAAGCTCTACTCCCGTCCCGACGAGGCCGAAGCCGACTTCGCCGCCCGGTGTGAGAAGGCCGCCGACGACAAGGCCGACGAGGAGGCCGCGAAGCTCCGCAAGAAACTCGAGTCGAAGATGTCGACGGTGCAGAAGGCCATCGACCGTGAGGAGATCCGCATCCGCGAGCTCGAAGCCAAGGCCTCGGACTCGAAGCAACACGAGCTGATCTCTGGCGCCGGCGACCTCCTCGGTTCACTCCTCGGCGGCAAGAAGTCGGCGAAGTCGATCCTCGGCAAGGTCAAGGGCGTGTCGTCGCGACGCAAGCAGTCCTCGGCCGCCGCCGATCGTGTCGAGGCCGCCCTCGCCAAGGTCGAACAGAAGGAGATGGAACTCGGCGACCTCGAGGCCGAACTCGCCGATGCCATCGCCGACATCACCGCCGAGTGGGACGCCGCAGCCGCCGAGGTCGAAGAACTCGAGGTCGGCCTCGAGAAGTCCGACATCACCCTCAAGCAGCTGTCGCTCATCTGGGTGCCGCGCTGACTGGAGTGTGCTCGCTTCGCTGCGCGCACTCCCACGTACGACGGAGTTCCCGGACCGTCTCGACCGGCGCCTCGCTGGCGCTCGGCTCGCTGGCCAGCGTTTCCACACCCGACGGCGCCTCTCCCTCCGCTTGATGCCAGATCCCGTTGTCAGACCCCGTCGATAGGTTCGCTTCTGTGACCATTTCTGCGCCGCCGCGGCCTTCTGTCGACGATGTCGAGCGTGAGCTCGGGGAGCACGTGCGTGCGTTGGCCGGGCCCGATGCGGTCCCCCGGGCAGAACAGATCGCTGCCGTGTCGGCCGTCGTGGCCGAGGGGCGGCGGACGTTGTTGGTGGCACGGACGGGCTTCGGGAAGTCGGCCGTCTACTTCTCGGCGACACGCATGCTGCGCGACCGGGGGTGGGGTCCGACCGTCGTCGTGTCGCCGCTGCTGGCGCTCATGCGCGACCAGGTGTCGGCCGCCCGCAAGCTCGGTCTCGCCGCCGAGACGATCAACTCCTCGAACACCGACGAGTGGGATCGCATCGAGGACGCGGTCAACGGCGACCGGGTCGACCTGTTGCTCATCTCCCCGGAACGGCTCGCGAACGCCGGGTTCCGCGAGCGGGTCTTCGACCTCCTGCGGTCGCGCCCCATGGCGTTGGTGTGCGACGAGGCGCACTGCATCTCGGACTGGGGTCACGACTTCCGGCCCGACTACCTGCGGCTGCGTCACCTGCTCGACGAACTCCCGTCGTGGACGCCCGTGCTCGCCACGACGGCGACGGCCAACCAGCGGGTCACCGACGACGTCGCATCGCAGCTGGGGTCCGACACGTTGGTGCTTCGCACGTCGCTCGACCGCGAGGCGTTGCACCTGTCGGTGGTCGACCTCCCCGACGACGCCCACCGCCTCGCCTGGGTGGGCGAGCACCTCGCCGAGATCCCCGGGTCGGGGATCATCTACACGCTCACGCAGCAGCAGGCGGCCGAGACCGCCGAGTGGCTCCAGGGTCGGGGGCACGACGTCGAGGCGTACACCGGTGCGACCGACCCCGACCGGCGCCTCGTCCTCGAGGACGAGTTGCGGGCGAACCAGCGCAAGGCGCTCGTCGCGACGTCCGCGCTCGGCATGGGCTTCGACAAGGGCGACCTCGCGTTCTGCATCCACCTCGGACTCCCGCCGACGCCCGTCGCGTACTACCAACAGATCGGCCGCGCCGGCCGTGCACTCGAGCGGGCCGAGGTCATCGCACTCCCCCGCCCCGCCGAGGACGCCCGCATCTGGCGCTGGTTCGAACAGGTCAGCCTCCCGGCCGAGTCGACGTGCGACGAGGTGCTCCGCCAACTGTCGGCGACGCGACCGACCTCGGTGCCCACGTTGGAATCGGTGGTGAACCTCGGCCGGTCGCGGTTGCAAACGCTCCTCAAGATCCTCGAGGTCGACGGCGCCATCACCGCCGTGAAGGGCGGGTACGTGCTCACCGACACCGGGTGGCGCTACGACGCCGAGAAGGCGGAACGCCTACGTGCACTGCGCCGCGACGAATCCGACCAGATGCTCACGTTCGCCGACCGACCCGGCTGTCGGCTGCGCTTCCTGCGCGAGGCGCTCGACGACGCAGAGGCCGAGGACTGCGGGCGCTGCGATCGATGCCGACCCGCTGGCCTCGACCTGTCGGTCGATGACGGACTGGTCGACGAGGCGATGCGTCACCTGCGCTCGGGCGACGTCGGGGTCGAGCCTCGGAAGCAATGGCCGTCGGGGCTCGACGAGCCCAAGGGCCGCATCAAGCCTGACGCGCAGGCCCGGTGGGGACGCGCGCTGTGCCGCCTCGGCGACGGCGGGTGGGGGCCACTCATCGACGAGGTCCTCTCCGGCGATCGCTTGCTGCACACCGACATGATCCGTGCCGTCGCGGGCGTCTTGAAGCGTTGGGACTGGGAGACCCGCCCCACATGGATCTGTCCGTTGCCCTCGCGGCGTCACCAGGGCGTCATCGACCGTCTGTGTGACGGACTCGGCCAGCTGGGGAAGCTCCCCGTCCACCCGGCGCTGATCCGGGTCGGCGATGGCATGGGCTTCCAGGCTGACCAAGCCAACTCGGCGCATCAGACCGCCAACGTGTGGGGGAGCCTGGCGGTCGATCCGGCCGCGCTTCCCGTGGGACCGGTCTTCGACGGTCCGGTCCTGGTGGTCGACGACGAGTGCGACTCGCGCTGGACCCTCACCGTCGCGAACCACGTCCTGCGCGAGGCCGGGTCAGGCCCGGTGCTTCCCCTCGTACTCCGCGCCCGATGAGCATCCCCGCCGGCCCGCCGGGTGGATGGCGAGCCACCACCAGATGGCCGACACGCCGAGCACCGTGACCCCCACGAGCG
>JAPKDO010000516.1 GCA_028822535.1 Acidimicrobiales bacterium | reverse complement strand
CTACGCGATCCCGTCGAACTCTATGGCGCCGACCCTCACGCCGGGTGACCGCATCATCGTCGAGAAGTCGCCGATCGATCTCAACGGTCTCCACCGCGGTGACGTCGTTGTGTTCCATCGACCCGACACGCTCGGATCCAACGTGCCAGACACCTTGGTCAAACGACTGATCGCACTCGGTGGCGACACGGTGGAGGCCCGCGGCGGCACGGTCCTGGTGAACGGCACCACCCTGCCCGAGGGCTACACGTCAGGTCCGACCAGAAACTTCGGTCCAGTTGTCGTGCCCGCGGCGCATGTGTGGGTCATGGGCGACAACCGGCCGGACTCGCTCGACTCGAGACGCTACGGGCCGATTCCGTCGTCGTCGATCATGGGGACGGCGCTGGCGGTGACCTGGCCGATCGGTCACATCGGCCCCATCGGGTGACCGCATCGGCGGAAATATCGACGCGCCAGAACGGCGAGTTCAGGTTCGTTCAGCGTGGCCTCAGGAAGCACTTGGCACGATCCCACCGGTCACATCACTCGCTGCACAAGGAGCCCACCACATGTCTCGTACCCGTCGCATCGTTGCCGGAGGTGCCGCCGTCGTCGGTATCACCATCGGCGCGGCCGCCATCGCCGGCGCCGTCACCAGCCAGGACACCACCCCAACCACCGAGGCGGAGTCCGACGATGTCCAGGATCCGCAGCTCGACGGGTCGATCCAAGCGCCCGAGACAGAGGGCCAGTCCGAGGCCGACGAGGCCGCTGGACTCGAAGGCCTCGCCACGATCAGCCCCGAGGATGCCCAAGCGGCGGCGATCGCCGCCGTGCCCGGCACCGCTGGTGACGCTGAACTCGAGAACGAGAACGGCAGCGTCGTCTACGAGGTCCCCATCACCGCGGAGGACGGCACTGCAACCGAGGTCAAGGTCGACGCCGGCAACGGCGATGTCCTCGCCTCCGAAACCGACGACGAAGGCGAGGAAGCCGATGAGGGCGACGAAGCCGACGAGGCGGACGAGATGGATGAGGTCGATGACGACGACGAGGCCGAGAGCGAAGACGATGAGGACGAGAGTGAAGACGACGAGGCCGATGAGGTCGACGAGGGGTCAGAGAGCTCCTCATCCCAGGGCTGACCAGCCGGAGTCAATGGCAGAGGAGCATCGAAGATGAAGACTCGCACGAAGATGATCGCCGGTGCGGCTCTCGCCGTGGGAGTCGCCGGTGGCGCAGCCGGGATCGCGTCGGCCGCGGGAGGTGACGACGCCGAGGCACCGATCACCGGTGACGCCTTCGACAAGGCGTCCGCTGCTGCGCTCGATCACACCGGCGAAGGCACGGTGTCCGACACCGAGGTCGGCGACGAAGACAGCTACTTCGAGGTCGAAGTCACCCTCGACGACGGCAGCCAGGTCGACGTCCAACTCGACGAGGGCTTCAATGTCGTCGACACCATGGCCGACGACGAGTCTCCGGACGACAGCGACACACCCTGACAGACTCCGCCGCGGCACAAAGGCGAGGAGGCGACGACCACCCCAGCGGTCG
>JAPKDO010000177.1 GCA_028822535.1 Acidimicrobiales bacterium | reverse complement strand
CCAAGATTCTTCGATCATCCCGAACCGTCAGCATGTGCGGAACACGGGACTAGCTCGTCAACGGCCCTCGGGCCACGCGATCCGAGCCCGCCCCGCTGTCTCCACCACACGAGCGTCGGGGTGGGCTCGCCCGCGTCCCGGGAGGAATGTGGCACGGAGCCGTCGAACTCCTGGGGGAGCGCTGCACTTCTCCGTCGTTCCTCTCTTGCCTCCTGGAGGCGTCCACATGGAGCAGCTCAAGGTCTCCACCCGTTCGAATCCGAACTCTGTCGCGGGAGCGATGGCCGGAGTCGTCCGCACCCATGGTGCCGTCGAGGTCCAGGTCGTCGGGGCCGGCGCCCTGAACCAGGCAATCAAGGCTGTCGCCATCGCCCGGGGCTACGTGGAACAGAGTGGGATCGATCTCGTGTGCGTCCCGACCTTCGTCGACATCACGATCGATGGTGAGAAGCGCACGGCGATCCGCCTACGGATCGAGGATCGACTGTCGGCACCTGTCCTCGACGCGCACGGCGGGGTGGCAGGGTCGTCTGCATCGTCCTGAAGGCGACCGCGTAGCCTGTTCCTCCGTGGCGCGCACCTACCGAGTCAGCACCTACGGGTGCCAGATGAACGAGCACGACAGTGAGCGCATCGCCGGGCTGCTCGAGGCCGACGGGCTGGAGGCGGCCCCCGACGACGTTGTTGCCGATGTCGTCGTCCTCAACACGTGCTGCATCCGAGAAAACGCCGACAACCGGCTCTACGGCAACCTCGGCCACCTCAAGTCGGTCAAGGAAGCGAACCCGGGGATGGAGATCGTCGTCGCCGGTTGCCTGGCCCAGAAGGACCGCGACGACATCCAGGCCCGAGCCCCACACGTCGACGTCGTGGTCGGCACCCACAACGTGGGTCGCACGGTCGACCTGCTCCATCGTTCCCGCACCGAGGGGCCGATCACCGAGATCCTCGACGCCATGGACGAGGACCACGCTGCGTTCCCCACGGCGCTGCCGACGAAGCGCGAACTTCCCTATGCCGCGTGGCTGACGATCCAGATCGGGTGCGACAACTCGTGCGCCTTCTGCATCGTCCCTTCGGTACGGGGGGAGGAGATCAGCAGGACGCTCGACGACGTGGTCGGCGAAGCCCGGACGCTGGCGGCCGACGGCGTCACCGAGGTCACCCTGCTCGGCCAGAACGTCAACTCCTACGGTCGAGACCTGACCCTGGCCGCACGCAAGCAGGGTGACGACGTGAAGATCCGTCCACTCTTCGCAGATCTGCTCCGGCAGGTGGCCTCCGTCGACGGCATCCGCCGCGTCCGGTACACCAGCCCGCATCCCAAGGACCTTCGGACCGAGACCATCGCCGCGATGGCCGAGACCCCCGAGGTCTGCGATCACCTGCATCTGCCCCTGCAGTCCGGCTCGGATCGAGTGCTCGCAGCGATGCATCGTGGCTACACGGCCGATCGTTACCTCGAACGCCTCCGGCGGGCCCGCACCGAGATCCCGGATCTCGCGGTGACGACGGACATCATCGTCGGCTTTCCCGGCGAGACCGACGCCGACTTCGCCCGTACCCTCGAGGTCGCTGCCGAAGCCGAGTACGACTCCGCCTACACGTTCATCTTCTCTCCCCGCGAAGGCACCGAGGCGGCCGAGATGGTCGATGACTTCGTCCCGTCGGACGTGGTCGCCGAACGATTCGAGCGGCTCAAGCAGGTCGTGGAGCGCAGTGCGTTGCGTCGCCACGAGGCCCGTGTCGGCCGAATCGAAGAGGTGCTCGTCGAGGGGCCGAGTCGAAAGGACCCCGCCGTACTCACCGGTCGCACGGCGCAGAACAAGCTGGTGCACTTCGCGTCCGAGCCGATCCGACCCGGCTCCTATGCCACCGTCGAGGTCACGGCCGCAGCGCCGCACCACCTGCGCGGCTTCCTCGTCGACGTGACTCACACCGCGCAGCACAAGACGCGCATTCCCGTCGCCGCAGGCTGAGGTGGCGCGCCCCGGCCACGTCGCACTCGTCGGGTCGACCGCGAGCGGCAAGTCGTCGGTCGCGCTCGCGTTGGCCGAGGCGGACGAACGATGGGAGATCGTCACCGTCGACTCGATGCAGGTGTACCGCGGCATGGACATCGGAACGGCGAAACCGAGCGTGGCGGACCAGGCGAGGGTCCCGCACCACCTGCTCGACATCGCGGCCCCATGGGACGATTTCGATCTGGCCACCTACCAGGCGGCCGCGAACGAAGCGCTCGGCGACATCGAGTCGCGGGGGCGGCGGGGGCTGCTGGTCGGCGGGACCGCCCTGTACCTCCGAGCCGTCGTCGACGACCTCCGTCTCCCCGGCCGCTTCCCGGAGGTGCGTGCCGAGATCGAGATGGTCGAAGACACCGAGGCGCTGCACCAACGCCTCGTCGACCTCGACCCGGCCGCCGCGGCGCGCATGGAGCCGAACAACCGCCGTCGGGTGGTGCGGGCGCTCGAGGTGACGTTGGGTGCAGGACGCCCGTTCTCGTCGTTCGGTCCCGGCCTCGACGAGCATCCTCCGACGGACATCCAGGTCTACGCGCTGGCGTGGGAGCGAGATGAGCTCGACGCTCGAATCGAACGTCGACTCGCCGAGCAGATGGCTGCCGGTTTCCTCGACGAGGTCCGCAGTCTCCTCGCCGACCAGCGCGGGCTCTCCCGGTCGGCCGGTCAGGCGCTCGGGTACAAGGAGTTGGCCGAGCACGTTCGCGGCGAGGTGTCCCTAGAGGACGCCGTCGATCTCGCGCACCGCCGCACCCGCCGCTTCTCCCGGCGCCAGGAGAAGTGGTTCCGGCGGGACCCGAGGATCGCCTGGCTCGACGCCGGTGGCGCCGACCCCGTGGCGCAGCTGCGGACGGCCGTCGAGTGATTCCGTCGGCGCGGTTTCGCGTGCCCGCGCTCGATCTGCCCGCGGGCACAATGGTGTCCGCATGCGTCTGACCAAGCACCACGGACTGGGCAACGACTTCCTCGTGCTCCTCGACCTCGACTCGGCGACGCCGATCGACGAGGACATCGCGCGCGCCGTGTGCGACCGCCATCGCGGTGTGGGCGCCGACGGGCTCATCCGCGTCACTCGTGGGTCCAACAACCCGTTCCGGATGGAGCTGCGCAACGAGGACGGCTCTCGGGCCGAGATGAGCGGCAACGGCATCTCGTGCATGGCCCAGGCGATCGGCCTCGCCGGGCATGCGCCGGACGGTGTCGTCGCGGCAGACACCGATGCGGGTGAACGAGTCGTGTCCGTCGTCGGTTCGCTCGGTCCCCGCTCCCACCGGATGCGCGTGGCCATGGGCACCCCGCTGATCACCGGCGCGCTCGCCGAATGGGAGGACGGCCGCATCCTGCGGGCCGTCGGCGTCGACGTCGGGAACCCCCACGTCGTATGTCACGTCGCCGATCCCGACGATGCCCCCGATCTCCTCGCGTTCGGAGAACGCGTGAATGCCGCCACTCCCGGCGGCACCAACGTCGAGCTGGTGACCACGGGCGATGCCGGCTCGATCGTGATGTCGGTCTACGAGCGCGGCGTGGGACCGACCCAGGCGTGCGGTACGGGTGCCGTCGCCGCCGCTGCGGCGGCCAACAGCTGGGGCCTGGCCCCGAAGTCCATGCGGGTGTCGCAACCCGGTGGCGACGCCGATGTCGAACTCGGGACACCTGCGCACCTGACGGTCCCGGTCGAAGCGATCGCGTCCGTGGACTGGCCCTACGCGGTCGGAGGGGTCGCCTGATGGCGCTGATCGAGCGCGCCATCCGCGAGAAGATCGTGCTGGTCGGCGTGACGCTCCCGCCCGACGACGCGGAAGAGACCGAGCGAGGACTCGACGAGTTGAGCGCGTTGATCGACACCGCGGGAGCGGAGGAGGTGGCTCGCATCACGCAGCGCCGGCAGGCGCCGGACCCGCCCACGTACGTCGGCAAGGGAAAGGCCGAGGAACTCAAGGAGATCGCGCTGGCCACGGACTGCGACACGGTCGTCTTCGACAACGAGTTGACGCCGGCGCAGCAGTTCAACCTCGAGAAGATGCTCGGGCGGACCGCCATCGACCGCACCGCCGTGATCCTCGACATCTTCGCTCAGAACGCGTCGAGCATCGAGGGCAAGACCCAGGTCGAGTTGGCCCAGCTCCGGTACCGGCTGCCGCGGCTTCGCAAACGGAGCGGCTCGTTCTCGCAGCAGGGTGGCGCGATGTCTGCGGCCGGCGGCGCCCGGATCGGCACCCGAGGTCCCGGCGAGACCCAGCTCGAGACCGATCGCCGCCGCCTGGTCCGGCGCATCCACAAGCTCGAGGCCGATCTCAAGGACATCGCCAACCACCGCGACACCCAGCGCAAGCAACGACGAGGCAGCCGCACCCAGCGGGTCGCCATCGTCGGCTACACGAACGCCGGCAAGTCCACGCTGTTGAACCGGCTCACCGACGCCGGCGTCCTGGTCGAGGACCGGCTGTTCGCCACGCTCGATGCGACGACCCGGCGTCTCGACCTGCCCGGTGGCGAGAAGGTGCTGTGCACCGACACGGTCGGGTTCGTCCGCAAGCTCCCGCACCAGTTGGTCGAGGCGTTCAAGTCGACGATGCAGGTCGCCGCTGACGCCCATCTGCTCGTCCACGTCGTCGACAGCACCGCGGCCGATGTCGCCGGGAACATCGAGGCGGTGCACACGGTCCTACGCGAGATCGATGCCGGAGACGTGCCCCAGCTGTTTGCGTTCAACAAGTCGGACCTCGACCCGGAGACCGCAGCGACGTTGGTCAAACGGCATCCGGGCTCGATCGCGTTCTCGGCCATCACCGGCGAGGGCGTCGACACGCTCCTCGAGGCGATCGGCACCCAGCTCCGTGCCATGCAGCCCGTCGTCGAACTGCTCGTGCCCTACGAACGAGGTGACGTGCTCGCTGCGATCCACCGCGAGGGCGAGGTGCTGGTCGAGTCGCACGGCGAGAAGGGGACGACGGTGCACGCGCGCCTCGACGATGCGTCGCAGGCGGCGTTCGTCGACTTCGTCTGCGAGTCCGAGGCCACGTGAGCGGATTCCGACCACCGCCGTACCCCTACGACAGGCTCGATCCGCTGCGCGCACGCGCCGACGAACACGAGGGCGGCTTGGTCGACTTGTCGATCGGCACGCCATTCGACCCGGCCCCGCCGGTCGTGATCGACGCGCTGGTCTCCGCTGATCCACGCGGCTACCCACCCTCGATCGGCACGCCGGCGTTCCGTGACGCGGTGCGTGGATGGTTCGACCGGTACCTCGGTGTGGCGCTCTCGGGCGACGAGGTGGCCGCGACCATCGGGAGCAAGGAGTTCGTCGCCGGTGTCCCACAGTGGCTGCGGCTCCGTACTCCTGATCGCGACACGGTGTTGTACCCGCAGATCAGCTATCCGACGTACGAGATGGGGGCGACGCTCGCCGGTTGCCGGGCCGTCCCCGTCCCGGTGCGGGACGACTGGTCGATCGACCTCGGCGCCATCTCCGCCGAAGACGCCGGCCGGGCTCTGTGTCTCTGGGTGAACACGCCGGGAAATCCTGCCGGTGGCCTCGACGATCTCGGCGCCGCCGCAGCGTGGGGCCGTGCTCACGGCGTTCCCGTGTTCTCCGACGAGTGCTACGTCGCGTTCACATGGGACGGCCCGCCCCGCTCGATCCTGCATCACGGCACCGAGGGCGTCGTCGCCGTGCATTCGTTGTCGAAGCGATCCAACCTCGCCGGCGGGCGTGCCGGGTTCTATGCCGGCGATGCCGACCTCGTGGGCTACCTGCGTGAGATACGCAAGCACGCCGGATTCATGGTGCCGGCGCCGGTTCAGAGCGCTGCCGTGGCCGCCCTCGGCGACGAGGCTCATGTCGACGTGCAACGGGAGCGCTATCGCAGCCGCCTCGAGGCACTTGCCGCCGTCTTCGCAGACGTCCTCGGAATCGAGGTCATGCTGCCGGGCGGCGGCTTCTACCTCTGGGTGCACGCCCCCGCCGGCGATGCATGGGCACTCGCGGAGGACCTGGCCGTGCGGGGCGGCGCGATCGTCTCGCCCGGCGAGTTCTACGGTGCGGCCGGGAGATCGCACGTGCGCGTCGCTGCTGTGCAGCCCGACGAGCGCATCGCGTTGGTCGTGGAGCGGCTCCGCTCAGCTGGGTGACACGACGTCGAAGCGGTCGGTGTCACGCCGGACACGTTCGACGGCACGTCGCAGCTCGGTGACCTGGTTGTCGATACGGCGCAGGCGACCGTCGGCGTCGTCCTGAGCCGCCGAGACCGCTTCGAGGATCCGTCCGGTGTCCGTCTGGAACCGGCCGGTGATTCGGTCGAGGCCGGCTTCGACGGAGCTCCGCAACGCCACCGGCTCCTCGGCCGACTGGAGCTGGTTTCGCAGTTCCCGCATCGCGCCGCCCATCCGCTCTGCGAGTTGCTCGAGGATGCGGTCGAGGTCTCGGCGCAGCTGCTGGGGTTCCTCCGACGCGACGGTCAGTGCTGCGTTGAGTTGCGACACGTTCGCAGCGAGGCTGTCGGCGAGAGCACGCTGATCGTCGATCTTCGTGCGCAATGCCTCGGTGTTGGTGTCGACCCGTCGTGCGAGCCGCACTTCGGTCTCTCGCAAGGAGTCATCGGAGCGGAGCGAGTCGACCGCGCCCTGCAGCGCGTCGAGACGGGAGGCGAGGTCCTCGATCGCTGCGGAAGGAGCGAGATCGGCACGCGCCGACGCGACGTCATCGGCGACCTGTCGAACGGCGTCGCGCAGTCGATCGGTGGCGCCCGTGTCGTCCAATCGACGGTCGATTCCATCGATCGCTGCCAGCACCGGCGTGAGATCTGTCCTGGCTGCCGCCAGATCGGGCGCGGGCGGAATCTCGATACCAGCGACTGCGCCGACCACCCGTTCGGTGGCATTCCGTGATTCGGTGATGCCCTGGGCCAGCGAGTCCAACACCTCGGACAGGGACTCCCGGATGGGCGACAGGTCCGGTTGCGAGGCGGCGACGGTCGACCGGAGGTCGTCGACGTCCCGACGAACCGGACCGAGATCGAGTTGGGGGAGGTCGGCGCGGAGCGCAGCGATCGCCTCGTGCACCGGTGCGAGATCGGCGGTGGCGGGCATCGACTCCCGGAGTGTGTCGAGCGCTTGTTCGACGGGTCGGAGGTCGAGGGTGGGGAAGTGACTCGGGAGCGTCTCGAGTCGTTCGTGCAGCGGCGCCAGATCGATCGAGCGCACGGCATCGTGGACGGAAGCGACTTCTGCCTGCACCGGGCCGAGGTCGGCCGGCGGGGGAATGGTCCCAGCGACGTCCGAGATGGCCGCGAGGACGGGTCCGATGTCGGTGGCGGGGGGAATCTCATCGGCGAGATGCGCGATCGCTTCCCGGAGCGACTGGAGATCGACGGGAGCAGGGATCGCGGCGCGTAGATCGTCGACGGATCGACGCAGCGGTTCGATGTCGACCGTCGCGGCTGCGACTGCCAGGTGTTCGGCTGATGTCCGGGTCTCGGATCGGATCGAGTCCACGGTTCGAGCGAGAACCTCGAGCTGCGACCGGAGACTCCCGAGGGTCGACTCGGACGCCTGGTGACCGTCGACCAGTTGGGCGACGATCGGCGCGACGTCGACGGCGTGCGCGGCCGTCGCAGACTCGATCGCACCAAGGATCTGGGACCGCAGCGTGGTCATGGCGCCGATGAGCGCGTCGAGGTCCGGTTGGGTCGCGTCGTAGTGGCTTCGCAGGCTGTCGATCGCCCGGACCACCGGGTCCAGATCGGGCGGAGAAGGCTCCGCCGCAGCCATGGCGTCGATCGCCGATCGAAGGCTCCGCGCGCTGCGTTCCGTTGCCTCCAACTGTGCTGCACCGGCCTCGATGACCTCAGCGACCCCTTGGCGGAGTGTCGAGACGTCGGTGGTACGTGCGAGATCCTCGAGGCGCTGTTCGACCGTGCTCTGGTCCACGCGTTCGGCGATCGATGTCAGCTGTGCGTGGAGCGGGGCGAGATCCGGACGGCTGTCCGCGAGGTGGGCGCGGAGATCGGCGATCGCAGCGGACAGCGGAGCGAGGTCGGTTGGTTCGGGC
>JAPKDO010000008.1 GCA_028822535.1 Acidimicrobiales bacterium | reverse complement strand
GCGCCGGCCCCGGCCCCGCCGGTCACGCAGGCTCCGGCACCGCCGCCCACCACGACGCCGCCGCCCCCGCCCGCAGCAGCGAACCGCGACACGGGTTGCGAGTCGTACATGTACAACCAGATCAACGCCAACCGCAGCGGATCGCTCGCCTTCGACGGTGGCATCCAATGGGTCGCCGTCAACTGGAGCGACCACATGTCGGGTTCGCAGAACCTGGCCCACAACCCGAACTACGGCGGCCAGATCGCCAGCCAGCGCAGCTACTCGACCGCCGCCGAGAACGTCGGCCGGGGCTACGAACTCGGCAGCCTGTTCCAGGCGTTCATGAACTCGGCGGGCCACCGCCAGAACATCCAGAGCAGCGCCTTCAGCCACGTCACGGTCGGCTGCGTCAAGGATGCCGGCGGCCAGTACTGGGTCACCCAGAACTTCTGGGGATAGCGCACCAGATCTCCGAGCGGGGATGACGTGACCCGGAGCTCCTCGAGCTCCGGGTCTGTCGCGTCCGGTCCGGTTCAGGGGCGCTGGACGACGGCCACGACGAGTTCGTCGTCGGGACCCGTTCCCTCGACCACGATGCGGTCGCCGATGATCGGGCCGAAGACCCCCCGGCCGAGGGTCTCGCCGCCGTCGCCGAAGACGGCGTCGTCGCTCCATTCCTGCAGCAACGACCCGTCCTCTCCCGAGAAGGCGACCAGCGGGGCACCACCGAACACGGTGTCGTAGATGACGCCGTCGACGACGGTCGGCGGCACCTTCGTGTTGCGGAATCCGTCGGGATCGACCCGCCAGCGCTCCTCGCCGGTGTCGACGTCGAGCGCGAGCAGCTCGGGGCCCGCGTAGCCGACGAGCAGGTCGCCATCGGTCGTGAAGACGCCGAGTGGGCCGCCGGCGGTCTCGTCCGGCCCGGCAGCCGCGTCCGCCTCGAAGTAGGCCCGCTCCCAGCGTCGTTCGAGGGAGTCCCCTGCAACGTCGACGCCGACCACGGTCCCGACGTGACCGGGCTCGTCGGTCGCTCCGCCGACGGTCACCACGAGGTCGCCCACCACCACAAGTGATCCGGATCCGATCCGGCCGGGGATCATGGTGGCGTCGAGCACGGCGCCATCAGCCGGGTCGACGAGCTCGAGCGCGCTGACGTAGGCCCCGCCATCATGACGGCGTTGGACCAGCAGACGGCCGGCGTCGGTCACCGCCACGCCGGTGAGCTGGAGCGGCTGGTCGGTCTCCCACGCGAGGGTCGGATCGCCGTCGGTCGAGAAGGCGAACAGGTCGCCCAACCTCGAGGCGACGACCACCGCGTCCCCGATCACCACCATCGGCGTGCAGTAGGTGGACGGCGCGCCGTCCCACTCGGTCGATGCCGTGATGTCGCCGGCTTCGGCATCGATCACCGCGAATGCCGCTGCCCGGTCCTGGGACTTGTCGGCCGACTGCACGACGGCGAGGCGGCCGTCGCCGAGGATGCCGACGCCGCACCGCCACTCGATCCCGTCGAGTCGCCACCGCTCTTCGCCGGAGTCGATGTCGATCGCCAGCAACGCCGTCCGTTCGGTCGTGGTGTCCTCCACGAACTGGTAGAGCACATCGCCGTCGGGGACGCCGGGAGGCGTACCCCCGATGGGTTTGGTGTCGTTGGTCCGGACCGTGGTCGACCCGTCAGCACCAGCGCCGGAGTCAGCGTCGGCGTCGGCGTCGGACGACGGCGCCCCGACCTCGGGTTCACCACGGACGAAGCCACGGAAGCGGTCCGAGATGGCCGAGCCGGTGACCCACGACACGTCGCCGGTGACGGCGTAGTCGATGATGCACGCCGCCATCGACGCCTCGCTCACCTGAGCGATGCGACACAGCGTCTCGGCTTGGGCCTCGCGCCCGGAGTCCGCCACCGATCGGGCGATGGGCTGTTCCGGATGGTCGAGGTCGGTGTAGTCGGTGGTCGACTCGCCCGGACCGTACGGGAGCAGCGAGGTCTCGTCGGTCACCCGCCAGGCGTCGGCGAATGCGCCGTGGATCTCGTCCTGCGACGGGTCCTCCAACACCGCGCCGTCCGGCCCGAGTCGGAGGTCGTTGGCCTTGTCACCGTCGCGGTCGCCGAGGAGTCCCTGGAACTCGAGGTCGGGGTCGAGGACGACGACGTCGGCTCGGGGGAACCCGGTGGTGCCGACGCCGACGCTGCCGACCTCGGGAAGCGCCACCCAGAGGTACCCCGTCCGGTGACCGAACACGAGGCCGTCGATCTCGACCTCGGGGCCGTTGCGCACGACGTCGACGAGTTCGCCGTCGAGCGTCGCCGTGGCGGGAAGCGGGTCGCCGTCCTCGTCCTCGGGGTTGGGGTCGAACACGACCGTGTGACCGCCGATCCGGGTGGCGACGACGTCGGCGAGCGAGTAGCGGCGCCGGTCGTCTCGGGAGACGTAGCGGACCTGGGTCACCCAGTCGTCGGTCTCGGCGAGCACGAACTCGCCCACCGACTGGATGATGTAGTGCCGTCCGTCGAACGTGTGGACGTGGGGGTCGCCGTCGGTCGAACCACCGTCGGGGTCCGGGGTCGCATTGTCCGGATCGCCGCTGCACTGGTCGGGGAACGCGGTGCAGAACCCGGGATCGCCCGGCTCGGGATCGTCTCGGTCGCAGTGGGGATAGGTCGAACAGAAGCCGCCCTTCTTCCCGTCGCCGCCGCCGTCGTCACCACTTGCGTCGGCGTCGTCGCCACCACCGTTGTCACCGCCACCATCGTCGCCGCCACCGCCGTCCCCGCCACCGTTGTCCCCGCCACCGTTGTCCCCGCCGCCGTCGCCATCGCCACAGTCGTCGCCGGTGCAGACCTGGTCCATCACCGCGTTCCAGCTCGTCTCGGCGCCTTCGTCGAAGTCCTCGAAGTAGTCGCCGACGCAGTCGATGCCGATGTCGCCGGCGCAGTTCTCGATGCCGTCCCGGAAGCCGTCCATCATCGGCTGGGCCTTGGCGGGGGTGCCGCCCAGGACCGACCCTGCGTAGGCCTGACCGAGGTCGGTCGCCAGCGCGACGCCACCGTCGGGCGACGCGGCGTAGCGGATCCGCTGCTGCTCCGCCCGGTGGAGGAAGAGCTCGACGCCGGAGTCCGGGGCGTCGTCGGCATCGGGTCCGAAGGTGTGGGCGAACGTGTACTGCATCACCAGCGGGTCGCCCGGTTGCAGTTGATCCTCGATGGCGGTGAGGTCGATGCGGACCTGGTCGTCGTCGTCGATCGGCGGCGTGTCGTCGGATGCGGGGGTCCCGACCACCATGATCGCCTCGCGATCTCCCGACCGGGCGATGCCGGCCACCGCGTCGACGTCGTCGCGGGTCGTCCCGTCGCCGTCGATCAGGTGGGGCTCGAGGGCCGGCCACTCCAGGAACTCGGTGTCGCCAGCGAGTTCGATCGGGTCGCCGAGGCCGTCGGCGGTCTCGAGAATCGACGGTGTGAGATCGATCACCTCGCCGTCGAGATCGACGGTCGAGATGCGCTCGTAGACCCACACGTCCTGGTAGCGAACCGGAGCGACGGCGTCACCACTCTCGACGTTCTCGTCCGTGTCGTCGTCTGGCACCGGCGACGCATCGTCGTCACCGGAGCAGCCGGCCGCCACCAGGAGAACCACGGCGATCACCCCGGCCACGATCCGGCCGTTGCCCACCATCCGTACACGCGTCATCTTCCACTCCCGCTCGAGGGTCTCTGCGTCGATGATGACCTCCGGCAACGGATTCGCCCAGGAACCGGCCTACTCATCGTGGAGCGAGGCACTACTCATTCTCGATGGGTCATTCTCGACGGGTCGTTCTCGACGGGTCAGTCTCGACGGAGGGCCGTCGGGATCGCTCGCCCGTAGGCTGGTCCGCCATGGATCAGGACCGGTTGTACTTCCGCCAACTGCTCGCCGGGCGCGACTTCGCCCAGGGCGACCCCATCGCCCGACAGATGGTCAACTTCGTGTACCTCGTCGGCGACAAGCAGACCGGCGAGTGCATGGCGATCGACCCCGCGTACGACATCGCGGGCCTGCTCGACGTCGTCGCCGCCGATGGCATGAAGCTCACCGGCGCGCTCGCCACCCACTATCACCCGGACCACGTGGGCGGGGACATGATGGGACACGGCATCCAGGGCGTCGCCGAACTGCTCGCCCAGAGCCCCGTCCCGATCCACATCCAGGAGGAGGAGAAGCCCTGGGTCCAGCGGGTCACCGGCGCCGGCGACTCCGACCTCGTCACCCACGTCTCGGGCGACACCGTGATGGTGGGCGAGATCCCGATCGAGTGCATCCACACCCCGGGCCACACGCCCGGCAGCCAGTGCTTCTTCGTCGACAACAAGTTGGTCGCCGGCGACACCCTCTTCCTCGAGGGTTGCGGCCGCACCGACCTCCCCGGCGGCGACGCCGGCCTGCTCTACGAGTCCGTCACCCAGAAGCTGGCCAAGGTGCCGGGCGACGCCACCCTCTTCCCCGGCCACCTCTACTCACCCGAACCGTCGGCCGACATGGACTACGTCCGGAAGTTCAACATGGTCTTCCAGCCGAAGGACAAAGACACGTTCCTGCGCATGTTCGGTTGAGAACACGGGATCTTGCGTCAATCGTGGCGAACAGCTCACGTCGATCGACGCAAGATTCAGTGGGGGCTCACCAGGTGAGGCCGAGCTGCGCGCGCATGGCGGCCTCGAACTCCTCGTCGGTGAGCTGCTTGCGGAAGGCGAGCGTGGTCTCGGCGTCGGGGCCGATCGGGACGCGCAGCGGCGTGTCGGCCTTCTCGACGCAGTCGGCGATGACGCCGGCAGCGACCTCTGGTTGGGTGCGACCTGCGTCGCCGACGAGTTCGTCGTCCATGCCGTCCCACTGGGCGCGCAACCCGTCGTAGTCGTCGGGACCGAGGTGTTCGGTCTCGGCCTTCATCCCCGGGGCGATGAACCCGGGCTCGACGATGACGGTGCGGATGCCGAAGTGGCCGAGTTCGTAGTGCATGGCCTCCGACATCGCCTCGAGCGCGTACTTCGACGCGGCGTAGCTCCCCGACAGCGGCGACGCGACCTTGCCGTTCACCGACGAGATGTTGACGAAGACGCCGCTCCCCCTCGGTCGCCACGTCGGCAGCACCGCCTGCACCATGCGAAGCACGCCGGTGACGTTGGTGTCGAGGACCTGGTTGAACGTGTCGATCGGGTATTCGTCGAGCGGGCCGCGCACGTTGCGTGCGGCGTTGTTCACGATGGCGTCGAGTTCGCCGGCCGCGTCCACACACGCGGCGACGGAGTCGTCGTCGGTGACGTCGAGCGCCAGGGTCTGCGCCACGTCGAGCCCGTCGAGGATCTCGGGGCGACGGGCAGTGGCGACCACCTCGTGTCCACGTGCGGTCAGGGCCTCGGCGGTGGCGCGACCGATCGCTCGGCCCGCTCCGGTGATCAGTACTCGCATGCCGGCGACCCTACGGTGCTGGCCCGTGATCGTCCGTCCCGCCACCGTCTCCGACCTCCCCGGCATCGTGGAGATCTACAACGTCTCGGTCACGACCACGGCCACTTGGTCCGAGGAACCGCAGTCATTGCCAGAACGCGAGGCGTGGTTCGCGACGCGTACCGAGGCGGGCGACGGCGTGTTCGTGGCCGTCGACGACCGGAGCGGTGAGGAGGAGGTCGTCGGGTTCTCGGCGTACGGCGAGTTCCGCAACCCGCACTGGACCGGCTACCGCTTCACCGTCGAGAACACCGTCCATGTGCGCGACGGCTGGGAAGGCCGGGGCGTCGGTCGGGCGTTGATGGATGCGCTGATCGACCATGCGACCGCCGCCGGCAAGCACGTGATGGTGGCCGCGGTCGACGGCGAGAACGAGGGCTCGGTCACCTTCCACGAGCGGCTCGGGTTCACGGTTGTCGGACGCATGCCCGAGGTCGGCCGCAAGTTCGACCGTTGGCTCGACCTCGTGTTGCTGCAGCGAATCCTCAGCTGACAGCCGGCTCAGAGGTGGTCGGGCAACCGGTCGAGGATCGCCGTCCAGGACTCGTGGGCCGGATCGATCACGTCGAAGTGGTCGGCACCGTCCACCACGACGAGTTCGGCCGGGTCGCCGGCCGCGACCGCGCGGTCCACGTAGGTCTCCGACTGGGCGAGCGGCACGTTGCCGTCGTCGTCTCCGTGGACGGCGATGACCGGCACGCCGATCGGGAGCAGTTCGATCGGCGACGTGAGGGCGTAGTGCTCGGGCTCCTGGGCCGGCGTGCCGCGGAGCAGGTCGGGACACGCGGTCCCGCCGACGCGGTTCTCGGCGCACGCGACGAGGTCGAGCACGCCCGCCTGTGGGAACGCCACGACGGGCCGGACCGCGGGGTCGGCCCACGGCGCGTCGTCGGGAAGGGCGCCGCGGCTGGCGACCCACGCGGCGAGATGACCTCCGGCCGAGTGGCCGACCACGGCGACGCGGGCCACGTCGAGGCGGTCGTCGTCGAGCACGGCGAGATGGTCGACGGCGGCGGCGACGTCGTCGAAGGTCTGCGGATAGCCGCCCGCCCCGCCGACGCGTCGGTACTCGATGTTCCAGGCGGCGTATCCGGCGCGGGCCAACGACTCGGCGAGCGGGTCCATCAGGCCGAGGTCGAACTGCTGGAGCCAGAACCCGCCGTGGATCAGCACCACGACCGGGACGGGATCGACGAGTCCAGCGGGCAACCACAGGTCGCCGACCTGGTCCTCGTGGGCGCCGTAGTCGAGTCGTTCGGTCGTCATCGGTCCTGGTCCATCGAGGTCGTCGACCGGTGTCGGGGCTTCGTCGTCGCCGCACGCGACGAGCACGCCCGCCGCGCCGGCGGCACCGAGGAACCGGCGACGACTCCATCGGCGTGTACGCATTGTCATCGCCGGGAGTCTGCCGCCCATCGGGGTTCGGGTACCATCACCACCGATGGGGCGGAGACGGACGTTCGTGTCGGTGGCGGTCTCGACGATGCTCGCCCTGACGGCGTGTGGGGGGCCGAGCAAGAACGTCGAGCTCGAGGAGGGCAGCAAGAATCTCGATGCCTCGCTGGACGTCCTGGAACAGACCGGCGCCGAGAACTCGCTCGACGACGCGACGCCCGAACAACTCCGCTGCGTCGAGGACCGTGGCCTCGCATCCGGGATCGACCCGGGCGACGCGCTCCGTCCGGAGGTGTCACTCGAGACCCAGGAGGGGATCACGCGGATCCTCCACGAGTGCATCCCGAACCTGCGGGAGATGGAGTCGTACCTGGCATCCGCGGCGAAGGCGATCGACCTCGGGGTCGGTGATGGCGCCACGACGTCGACGGCCGAGGTCACCTGCATCCTCGATCACATCTGGGCAGAGAGCGACGACCCGGTCCGAACGTTCGTCCGCGGCGACCAACCCGGCGACGACCTCATCCTCGGCGGGGCGTTCGAGCGGTGCCTTCCCGAGCGTCTCGATGCCGTCCTGCACGACGGGGGCTATGGCGACGACGCGCAACTCGACGCCCTGCAGGACGGCTGCGAGGCCGGAGACGATCGGGCGTGCGACCTCCTCTATCTCCTGAGTGCGGAAGGCAGCGGCTACGACGCCATCGCGCTCGACTGTGCCGGACGTGGGGTGGGCTCCAACGAGGCGTGTTCCCCCGAGGTCAACATCGACTTCGAGACGGGCTTCGCGCCGATCGACGATCCCGGCGTCCGTTCACTCGTCGAGGACTGTCGCAACGGTGACTGGCTGGCCTGTGATCTCGCCTACCAACTGGCGTCGAACCAGGACCCGCTGGCCCACGTCGCGTTCACGTGTGGTGAACGCCTCGCCGTCGGCGGCCTCCCGAACTGTCGCGCAGCGATGGCCGACAGCTGACCGGCCACTGACCGGCGGGCTTTCGCGGGCCATCGCCGGCTCGACGGCGATACCGTCGGACCGTGGCCAGCGACCCGATCCTCGACGTCGATCTCCTCTCGTTCGAGCGAGGCGACGCCACCGCGCGACGAGCCGTCGTCGACGGCGTGATGCAGAGCCTGGCCACCGGCTTCGTGTTCTGCGACACCGACCTGTCCGAGACGATGCTCGACGAGGCCTATGGGATGCTCGAGCAGTTCTTCTCGATGGACCAGGCGGTGAAGGACCAGACCATCGCCCCGGGCACGCACGGCCAAGCCGGCTACACGGGTCTGCTGGTCGAGACGGCGGCGACGTCCGACGTACCCGACTGGAAGGAGATGCTCAACTGGGGTCCGACGATCCCGGAGGGGCATCCGATGCGGCGCAAGTACCCGCATCGATTCCACGATCCCGTCCTCCCCGAGGACGCCGTCCCCGGGATCACGAAGGTGCTCACCGAGTTCCACGACCAGGTGTTCGACCTGCAGCGTCGCTTCCTCCGCATCGTCGCCATCGGCCTCGGCGCCCACGAGGACTTCTTCGACCCGATCCTCACCGACGGGCCTGTCCTCAACCGGGCGATCCGCTACCCGCCGATGTCGTCCGCGCCGGACGCTCCGCACGTGTGGGCCGGATCGCATGCCGACATCAACCTGACGACCGTGCTGCCGAGGGCGACGTCGAAGGGGCTGCAGGTCGAGACCGGGGGCGAGGGCGAGACGGTGTGGGTCGACGCCGCACCTCCGGACGAGCACGTGATCGTCAACACCGGGATCATGCTCGAGCGCCTCTCGAACGGGATCATCCCGAGCGGGTGGCACCGCGTCGTCGGCGATCCCGACAACGACGGCGAGCGCTACTCGGTGGTGCAGTTCTGCCACCCGACGCCGTGGACGATCCTGTCGCCGCTGCCGACGTGCGTGACGCCCGACAATCCGGTCCGCTATGCCGGCATCGAAGCCGCCGACCTGCTCGACCAGGTCCTCTACGAGATCAACCTCGTCGAGGACGCCCGCCGCGTCGACGACTGACGCTGGTCGGCGGTGCCGTCGTTCGCCCTGGGCCGCCAGCCCGCCCCGACAACTGTCCGGTCCGGACAGTTGTCGGTGGTTCGGTCGGAAATCATGATGTGGGCTGGATTTCTGACCAGACCTGGAACCAGCGGCGGGTCGCGCGACGTCGGATCGGTATGAAATCGCTCCGCCTCGCTGTCGTCGTGATCGCCCTCGTCGCTGCCGCCTGCGGCGACGACACGTCCGACATCCGGGCCGGGTCCGACGACGGCGCGACCTCCGACACGCCCGCGGCCACCGCCACCATCCCCGCCGACACCGTCTACGAGGCGACGGCCACCGTGCTGGAGAGCCCCGGCCACGGTCCACAGCTCTGTCTCGGCGGCGTGGCCGAGTCGTACCCGCCCCAGTGCGGGGGACCCGACATCGTCGGCTGGGACTGGTCGACGGTCGAAGCCGAGTCCGCGGGCGGCACGACCTGGGGGACCTACTCGGTCACGGGGACGTGGGACGGCGAGACGTTCACTCTCACCGACGAGGCCGAGCCCGACGGGTTCTCGGATTCCGGGCCGTCGGCGACGTTCGACACGCCCTGCGACGAACCCGAGGGCGGGTGGCAGGTCGTCGACGGATCAACCGCCACCCAAGCGGGACAGGACGCCGCGATCGCGTACGCCCAGGCACAGCCGGAGTTCGCCGGCGTCTGGGTCGACCAGTCGATCAATCCGGGAACCGACGAGCTCGGCATGAACGACCCCGCCATGCTGATCCTCAACGTCCGCTTCACCGGCGACGTGGACCGCCACGAGGCCGAGCTGCGCGAGCGGTTCGGCGGGTCGCTGTGCGTGAGCGAGGCCGAACACACCGAGACCGAGCTGCGGGCGATCCAACAGGACGTCTTCGAGGAACTCGATGGCTTCTACGCCTCGACCGACGTCGTCCGTGGCGTGGTCGAGATCGGCGTGATCGTCGCCGACCCCGCGGTGCAGGCCGACCTCGACGACCGCTACGGCGACGGCGTGGTCGAGTTGCGCGGCGCACTCCAGCCGGTGGAGTAGTGGCCGATAGCCTCGCCGCATGGCCGAACACGACCTCAACGAGAAGCCCCACGTCTACGTGCCCCCGGGCGAGATGCCGCCGATCAAGCTGATGATCGAGGACCTGGTCGTGGGCGACGGACCCGAGGCCACCAGCGGCGACTCCGTCGACATGCACTACGTCGGCGTGTCGTGGAAGACCCGCCAGCAGTTCGACGCCAGCTGGGACCGGGGCGAGAAGTTCAGCTTCCGTCTCGGCGCCGGCATGGTCATCTCCGGCTGGGACGAGGGCGTGCAGGGCATGAAGGTCGGCGGCCGTCGACGCATGGTCCTCCCGCCGGATCGCGCCTACGGCAAGCAGGGCGCCGGCGGCGTCATCGGCCCGAACGAGACGCTCGTCTTCGTGGTCGACCTCCTCGCTGTGAACTGACGCCATGCACTGGCGGGGTCCCGGACGTTCGGCCATTCGACTGTGGCTGGTGGCGCTGCTCGCGTTGGTCGCGGGGGCGTGTTTCGAGGTCGATGCGCAGAGCCAGGTCGGCGGCGACGGCGCCGCGACCTCCTCCATCGTCATCGAGCTCGACATCGGCAAGCTCGATGCCCTCTTCGGGAGCTTCGCCGAGTCGTTCGGCGAGGAGGACGGCGTCGAACAACCGAGCTTGGTCGAGCAGTTCGAGGCCGACCTGGACGACGTCGACGAACAGCTCGACGAGCTCTACGAGCAGCGACCGGACCTCCGAGACAAGTTCTCGGTGTCGATCGAACTGACCGACGACGACGTGGTCGTCGTGTCGATGGACGCCCGTACCGAGACCATCGAAGAGCTCGAGATCCTCTACGCCGATCTCCTCTCGTCCTCCGAGACCGGGTTCATGGAGATCTACGACCTGGACCAGGAGCTCCTCGACAGCCTCGGCGGATCCTCCGACGACGACACCCCCGGCGATGTCGGGTTCTCCGCCGGGCTCGGCGACGAGGGGTCCGTGTTCTCCGATCTGTCCATCGAGATGGACGGCGAGTTCCGCTTCGAAGCCACGCCGGTGGCAGCCGGGACAACCGGCGACGAGGACCTGAGCTTCGACCTCCCCGGTCTCGAGCCCGAGATCTCGATCAGCATCACCGCACCAGGCGACGTCACCGAGACCAATGGCGACGCCGACGGCCGCACCGTCCGCTGGGAACTCGGCGGGTCCGACACCGAACCGTTGCTGCTCGTCTCCAGGGTCGACCCGTCGGCGACCGCAGGCTCCCTCGGCGGTGGTGCCGACGACGACAACGTCCTCGTCCTCGTGCTGGCGGTCGGCGCACTGGTCGCCCTCGTCGTCGGCGGTGTGGCCATGATGCGCAACCGCAACCGCAACGGAGACGGGCCCACCGACGGCCCGGACGTCGGCACCGTGGCGCCCGCGCCGCCGTCGGGCCCGCCCACCGCCCCACCGACGACCTGATCCCACCCGTCCTCGCTGTCACCTGTGCTGGATAGCGTCGACGGGATGTGGTTCGGACCTTCCACCGAGGCGACGTTCGTCGCCGGCGACGTGGGACGCGAGGGCGTCCTGGCGTTGTGGGGCGACGATGCAGACGCGTCCGCGGACGGCTCGATCGAGCTCCTGCTGCGCGACGGTCTGAGCGACCGTTCCTGCCGGATGGTCCGCGTGGCCGACTTGATCGGTCCCCTCGCGGCGTTGTCGGCAGACACCGAGGTCCGGCCGTCGGTCCGGGCATGGTCGGTGGCGACCCGCCTCGCCATCGATCTCGTCAGCCGCGGGCGTCTGCTGCCGGCGGCGAGCGCGAGCGGACACGACACGTGGCGGGTCGGACCGCTCGACCTCGACGACCGGGCCCGACTCGAACAGCTCGCGGCCGCGCTCCCACCCGAGGCCCATGCGATCCCGCTCGGTCCCGACCACGTCGTGAGCCCCGACGTCGCCACCAACGGGTTCCTCGACGCCGTCACCGATGCCTTCGTCCGCACGACGGGCGCTCCGATGCACGCCGGCGGCGATCCGTACGCCGCGCCGAAGCGAACCAACGTCAGCGCGGTCGAGTCGTGGCTCCACTCCGTCACGGCCGGCACCGGTGGCGACACGCTGCTCGGGCTGCGGGTCGAGTTGCCGGCGCCGCGGCGCGATGACGAGCCCGACCTCGACGAGTTCCTCGACGCCGCGCTCGACGGAGACCCCGACGACCCGGACGATCCGTTCGACGACGCACCGCTCCCCGACCACGAGCCGATCCGCGCCGTGCTCCAGGTGCAGAGCCGACTCGACCCCAGCCTGGTGCTCGACGCCGAGCAGTTGTGGACAGCGCCACCGTCGGTGCTCGCTCGGTTCGGATCCGACGTCGAAGGCGACCTGCTGCTCACGCTGCGACGGGCCGCGTCGGTGTGGCCGCCCGCAGCCCGGCTGTTGCAGTTCTCCGCACCGACCGATCTCGAACTCGACGACGACGAGGTCGAAGACCTGTTCGGTCCCGTCGCCGACGACCTCGCGGCGGCCGGCCTGCCGGTCCTGTGGCCATCCGAGCTCTTCGCCCGGCTCGAACTCCGTCCCGTCGTCGGCACTGCCAGCCCCGAGGCCGTCGGCGGCGGCGTCGGGCTCGGCCTCGACACCATCGGAGAGGTCCGCTGGGACGCAACCGTCGACGGCGTCGATCTCACCGAACGCGAGTTGTTGGAACTCGCCCAGGCGAAACGACCCGTCGTGCGGCTGCGCGGTCGGTGGATGCGCGCCGATCAGCAACGACTGCGCAAACTGCAGGAACGGTCCGAGGTCGGCCTCGGCGACGTCTTGGCGGCAGCGCTGTCGGGGACGGTCCGGGTCGACGGCGAGCCGGTCGAGGCCGAGCTCGTCGGGCCCCTGGTCGACCTCGCCGAACGCCTCAACAACCTCGACAGCATCAAGGCTCGGGACGCCCCGATCGACCTCGAGGCCGAGCTGCGTCCGTATCAGGAACGCGGCCTGGCGTGGCTGGCCGAGATGGCCGAGCTACGCCTCGGTGGTGTGTTGGCCGACGACATGGGTCTGGGCAAGACGATCCAAGTGCTCGCCCTGCACCTGCTGCGCCGGGGCACGGGACCGACACTCGTCGTGTGCCCCGCCCCGCTCCTGGGCCACTGGGAACGCGAGGCTGCGCACTTCACCCCGAGCGTGCCCGTGCAGCGCTACCACGGGACCGGCCGGTCGCTGCTCGAGGTGTTGGCCGACGGTCCCGAGAGCGACCGCATCGTCGTGTGCACCTACGGCGTGGCTCGCCGCGACGCTGCCGAACTCGCCGAGGTGCCGTGGGGACTGGTGGTGGCCGACGAGGCGCAAGCGATCAAGAACCCGCTGTCGCGCACCGCGCGGGCGATTCGCACGATCCCCGCCGGCGCCCGTTTCGCGCTGACGGGCACCCCGGTCGAGAACCGCCTCTCCGACCTGTGGGCGCTGCTCGACTGGACCACCCCCGGCCTGCTCGGGAAGCTCGAACCCTTCCAGCGCGAGGTGGCCACGCCGATCGAACGCGACCGCGACGAGGAGATCGCGGCGCGCCTCGCCTCGGTCGTCCAACCGTTCCTCCTCCGTCGCCGGAAGTCCGACCCCCACATCGCGCCCGACCTGCCGCCCAAGACCGAGACCGACCACTTCGTCGGTCTCACCGTCGAGCAGGCAACGCTCTACAAGGCCGTGGTCGACGAACTGCGCGACGACGTCGAAGAGGCCGACGGCTTCGACCGGCGGGGCATGGTCCTCAAACTGTTGACCGCGCTCAAACAGATCTGCAACCACCCGGCCCAGTACCTCGGCCAGGACGACCCCCTCGGCGGACGGTCCGACAAACTGGACGCTGCGACCGACCTGTTGTCGGTCGTCGTCGACGAGGGCGAGGCGGCGCTCGTCTTCACGCAGTACGTCCACATGGGCCATCTGCTGTCGTCCCACTTCGAGCGGGCCGGCATCGACACCCAGTTCCTCCACGGGTCGGTCCCGGTGAAGAAGCGTGAAGAGATGGTCGACCGCTTCCAACGCGGTGAGTTCCCCGTGTTCGTCATCTCGCTGAAGGCCGGCGGTACGGGGCTCAACCTCACCCGTGCCACCCACGTCGTCCACTTCGACCGCTGGTGGAATCCCGCCGTCGAGGACCAGGCGAGCGACCGGGCGTGGCGCATCGGCCAGGACAAGCCGGTGCAGGTCCACCGCATGGTGTGCGAGGGCACCCTCGAGGAACGCATCGCCAAGGTGCTCGAACACAAGCGTGGCCTGGCCGATTCGGTCGTGGTCGGTGGCGAGACGTGGGTGTCGGAGCTGAGCGACGACGAACTGTGGGCGTTGATCGAACTCGGCGAGGACGAGGGAGGTGGCGCGTCGTGAGCCGCCGTGCGTTCGGACAGACCTGGTGGGGCGAGGCGTGGATCGACGCGCTCGAAGGGATCGCCGGTGGGTCGACCGGACGACTCAGCCGCGGTCGGACCTACGCCCGTCAGGGTCGCGCCGACGACCTGACCATCCAGCCCGGTGCCGTCACCGGCTTCGTGCAGGGCTCCGAGCCCGACCCGTACTCCGTCTATCTCGACATCCGCCGCTTCCGCGACGACGAGTGGGATGCCGTGTTCGACGCCATCGCCGCCAAGGCCGCCCACGCCGCGGCGCTCCTCGACGGCGAACTCGACCCGGGCGTGGTCGAGGACGCTGCCGCGGTCGAGGTCGAGCTGTTGCCCCGCGCACGCGATCTGCGCACGGCGTGTTCGTGCCCCGACGACGTCGACCCGTGCAAGCACAGCGCCGCTGCCTGCTACCTGGTCGCAGACGCGCTCGACGCCGATCCGTTCGTGTTGTTGCTGCTGCGGGGCCGACGGCGGGACGAGGTCCTCGACGCGGTCCGCCAGCGGCGCTCGGGTGGACGCGACGTCGAGCCGACGACCGATGGAGACTCCGGCGGCGACGATGAGGCGGCCGTCGGGTTCCCGGCGGATGAGGCCTGGACGCGCGAGCTGGCCGAGCTGCCGTCCGTCCCCTTCGTGGCCGACGCCCCCGGACGTCCGGCGGCATGGCCGAGCGATCCGCCGCCGCACGCACCCTTCGACGGGCAGGGTCTGCGCGCCTTGGTGGCCGACGCCGCCCGCCGGGCGTGGGAGCTGTGCGCGGGTGCCACCGACACCGGCCTGGCGCTCGACGAGCGTGCCGACCTCGCCCGTCGAGCCATCGACGCATCGCCGATGCAACGCGAACTGCTCGCGGAGCGCAGCGGCGTCCCGCTGGTCGAACTCGAGGTGTTGGCGACGGCGTGGAAGATGGCGGGCGCGGCCGGCGTGCGCGCCAACGACGAACCGCGTTGGACGCCGCCGCCGCTCGAGATGGCCGCCGCGCGCGATCTCGTCACCGACACCGGCTTCGCGCCGCGACGCGTCCACGTCGGCGGCAACCGTGTGACGGCCGAGGGACGGCTCCAGTTCCGGCGCAGTCACGACGGCCTCTGGTACCTGTTCTCGAAGGCGTCGGGTCGGTGGGCCATGGCGGCGCCACCCGAGCCCGACGTCGAGGACCTCCTGCTCCGGGACCTCGCCTGACCTGACCTGGACCGCCGGACTCCATCCGGGGCATAGGGTCCGCTGCATGGCTCTGATGGACCCGACCGACCTGCCGTTCGTGGTGATGGAGGCGCGTGAACGCCCGATGCACGTGGGTGGGTTGCAGCTGTTCACGACTCCCGAGGGCGCCGACTGGGACTACGTGCGCGGTATCTACGAGTCAGCGCTCGAGGATCCCACCGAGCTCCATCCCCTGCTCAGCCGTCGTCCGGGCCGGACCCCGATCGTCGGCCGTCTGCAGTGGGAGGTCGACCAGCGCATCGACCTGAGCTATCACGTACGCCACTCGGGCCTCGCCCGCCCCGGTCGCATCCGCGAGCTGCTCGAGGTCGTCGGCCGGCTGCACGGCACGCTCCTCGATCGCAACCGCCCGTTGTGGGAAGCGCACCTGATCGAGGGGCTCGACGACGGTCGGTTCGCCGTCTACACGAAGATCCACCATGCGCTCGTCGACGGCGTGTCGGCCATGCGCATGCTCTCGGACGCGTTGTCGACCGACCCCGACGAACGCGACATGCCACCGCCGTGGGCGGCTCGGAGTCGTGTCCGAGCCGCCAAGACCGGACCGGCGCCGTCGACGGCCGGGGGGAGCCCGTTCGAGAACGTCGCGGCCGGCCTCTTGAACGTCGCCTCGTCGGTCGGACGGATGGGATTCGACGTCGCCGCCACGGCCGGGCGCTTCACCGACACGATCCGCGATGGGCTCGACGACCATGCCTCGGTCCTGCCGTACCAGGCCCCCGAGACGATGCTGAACGTCCCCATCACCGGCGCACGCCGCTTCGCCGCCCAGTCGTGGGACCTCGAGCGGATCCGGGCTGCAGGCCAGCGCCTCGGCGGCACGCTCAACGACGCCGTGCTCGCCATGTGCGGCGGCGCGTTGCGCCGCTACCTCGCCGGCCAGGGCGCCCTGCCCGACGATCCCCTCATCGCCATGGTGCCGGTCTCGCTACGCGCCGCCGACGACTCCGCCGGCGGGAACGCCGTGGGCGTCATCCTCGCCAACCTCGCCACCCACACCGACAGCGGAGCCGAACGCTTCGGACTGGTCAAGGCGTCGATGGATGCGGGCAAGGCCCGGTTCGAAGGACTGTCGCAGGGCCAGATCATCGCGTTGTCGGCGATCTCGTTCGTCCCGATGGCGACCAGCCCGCTGTTCCGGTTCGACTCGTTCCGCCGCCCGCCGTACAACATCACGATCTCGAATGTGCCGGGCCCGAAGGAGACGCGCTACTGGAACGGGGCCCGCATGGACGGCTCGTACCCGGTGAGCATCCCCATGGACGGCCAGGCGCTCAACATCACGTTGTCGAGCTACGACGGCTCCATCGACTTCGGCCTCATCGGCGACCGCAACGCCGTCCCGTCGCTCCAGAACCTGCTCGAACATCTCGAGGAGTCGCTGGTCGAACTGGAAGACGCCTGACCACCCGCCGAGCATCCGGGGTGAGGTACAGCGGAACGGGTAGGTGACTGGAGTACGCAATCACCGAGGAGCCCTCATGGCCGACGTCCCGTCCATCACGCTGAACAACGGTGTCGAGATCCCGCAGCTGGGATTCGGCACCTTCCAGATCGAACGCGACGACGCCGTGAAGGCGACACTCGTGGCGCTCGAAGCCGGCTATCGGCACATCGACACCGCGCAGATGTACGGCAACGAGGCGGAGATCGGCGACGCGCTCCACACCTTCGACGCGCCGCGCGAAGAGATCTTCGTCACCAGCAAGTTGAACAACGGCAACCACGGTCGCGAAGACGCCCTGCGCTCGTTCGACGAGACGTTGGGCAAGCTGGGGCTCGACCAACTCGACCTGTTCCTGATGCATTGGCCGATGCCCGGCGTCGGCGACTTCGTCGACACGTGGCGGGCGATGATCGAGATGCACGAGTCCGGTCGGGTCAAGGCGATCGGCGTCTCGAACTTCCAGACCCACCACCTCCAGCGCATCCTCGACGAGACCGACGTCGTCCCCGTCGTCAACCAGATCGAGTGCCACCCGTACTTCCACAACGACGTGGTGCGTCGGTTCGGCGCGGAGCACGACATCGTGACCGAGGCGTGGTCGCCGATCGCGCAGGGCGACGTCATCGACGACGCGACGCTGAGCGAGATCGGAGATCGGCTCGGCAAGTCGGCGGCGCAGGTCACGCTGCGGTGGCATCTCCAGCGCGGCGACGTCGTGTTCCCCAAGTCGACGACGCCCGAGCGCGTCGAGGAGAACATGGACATCTTCGACTTCGAGCTCGCTGTCGAGGACATGGACCGCATCGCCGGTCTCGATCGCAACGAGCGCAAGGGGCCGGATCCCGACGAGTTCAACATGGTCCCCTGACCGGCGACGCCGAACTGAACGACACCGAACACGACGAACGGACAGACTCGAGTCCCATGGGCACCGAAACGAAGAACGACCAGAACGAACTGGCCGACGCTCCCGCGTCGTACGACGACCTGAAGGCCGTGTACCTAAACTGCACGCTGAAGCGCTCGCCGGCCACCTCGCACACCCAGCACCTGATCGACCACTCGGTGACGATCATGGAAAAGGCGGGCGTGTCGGTCACGCAGTTCCGCGTCGTCGACCACGACATCGCATTCGGCATGTCCCCCGACATGAGCGAGGTCGCGGCCGAGGACGGTGGCATCGACACCGACGAGTGGCCGACGATCCAGCGCGCCGTGCTCGACGCGGAGATCCTCGTGATCGGGACGCCGATCTGGCTCGGCGTGAAGTCGTCGGTCGCGACGCTCGCGATCGAGCGTCTCTACTCGTGGTCCGGCGAACAGAACGACAAGGGTCAGTACCTCTACTACGGCAAGACCGGCGGCTGCATCGTCACCGGCAACGAAGACGGCGTGAAGGCCTGCTCGCAGGAGACGCTCTACGCACTTGCCCACATCGGCTACATGGTCCCCCCGCAGCCCGATGCCGGTTGGATCGGCGAGGTCGGACCCGGCCCGAGCTACGGCGACGACGTCGAGGGCTCCGACATCCCCGCAGGGTTCGACAGCAACTTCACGATGAAGAACACGACGTTCATGACCTGGAACCTGCTGCACACGGCGCGGATGCTGAAAGACGCCGGTGGCGTGCCGGCCTACGGCAACGTGTCGGCGCAGTGGGAGGACGGGAAGCGTTTCGGGTACCCGGACCCCACCCGATAGTCACGCAGTGACGTTCCCGATCGACCGCGCCCGCGCCGACACGCCGGGCGTCGACCACGTCGCCCACTGCAACAACGCCGGCGCGGCGTTGCCGCCGAACGTCGTGACCGAGACGGTCGTCGAGCACCTCCGACTCGAGTCGCGCATCGGCGGGTACGAAGCCGCCGCCGACACCGCCGATGCGCACGAGGCTGTGTACCGGTCGATCGCCGCACTCATCGGCGCCGAGGCCGTCGAGATCGCGCTGGTCGAGAACGCCACCCGCGCGTGGGACATGGCGGTGTACGGCTTCCCGTTCTCGACCGGTGACCGTGTCATCACCGCGCGGGCGGAGTACGCGAGCAACGCCATCGCGCTGTTGCAGTTGCGGCAACGCCACGACCTCGAGATCGTGTTGGTCGACGACGACGAACACGGCCAGATCGACCTCGACGCACTCGACGCCGAACTCGCCCGGGGTGCGGCCATGGTCGCACTCACCCACGTGCCCACCGGCGGCGGGCTGGTGAACCCGGCGGCCGAGGTCGGCGCGCGCTGCCGCGAGGCCGGCGTCTGCTTCGTGCTCGACGCGTGCCAGTCGGCGGGCCAGCTCCCGCTGGACGTCGACCGACTGCAGTGCGACGTGCTCTCGGCGACAGGACGCAAGTTCCTTCGCGGTCCTCGAGGCACGGGTTTCCTCTACGTGCGCGACGAGTGGATCGGGCGCCTCGAACCTCCGCTGCTCGACCTGCACGCTGCCGAGTGGACATCGGCGACGACGTTCCGGATCCGCGACGACGCCCGCCGCTTCGAGGGCTGGGAGGCGAGCCGCGCCGGCCAGCTCGGGCTGGGCGCTGCCGTCGACTACGCCATGGACGTCGGCGTCGACGCCGGCTGGGCGCGCCTGCACACGCTCGCCGAACGACTGCGCAGGCAGCTGACCGACCTCGACGGCGTGTCCGTCCACGACAAGGGCGCCGTCAGAGGAGGCATCGTGACCTTCGCGGTCGACGGACACGACTCGGTCGCCGTGAAGGAACAGCTCCGCGCGGCCCGCGTGAACACGTCGACGACCACGCCGTCACACGGCCACCTCGACGGTCGGGCCCTGCCCGCCCTCGTCCGGGCGAGCGTGCACTACTACAACACCGAGGACGAACTCGACCGTCTCGTCGACGTCATCGTCGGGCTGACCGGGCGTTCCTGACCGACCACACGTCGTGGGAGCCGGACTTCACAGGAATGCGGCGAGCGGATCGTCCTTCGATTCCTCTGCGACCTTGGCGATGTCGGCCTCGATGGTCGTCGAGCCCCGCGCCATGAGCAGGCCGCCGATGATGCCGGTCGGGGCGAGCGATGCCAGACCCCATCGGATGTCGGATGCCTCGGTGATGGCACCGACGATCACGCCACCGGCGATGCCACCCATGACGGCGACCATCAGGCCGAGCAGCGAGAACATGAGCGGACGCAACCGCGGCGGACTGATCGCGGAGAGCGCCGTGTAGAGCGGGGCGACGCCGACCTGCAGGGCGAGCAGGCCGACCCAAGCGACCGGCAGGAAGATCCAGACGTTGGGCAGGAACACCGCGAACGCCAACAGGACCGAGAACACGGCGATGGCCCCGCCGACGAGGCGGACGGCGCGGGCGGGGTCCTTGGCGAAGATGCGTTCGCCGACGTTGCCGCCGATGAGCGTGCCGAGCAACGACGCCGTGGCCAGGACCATGCCGATGATGGCGCGCCCTTCGGCATCGATGCGGTACTGCCGTTCGAGGAAGATGTTGAGGAAGGCGACGACCCCCACGAGGGCGAACCCGAGGACGCCGATCCCGATGATCTGTCGCTTGAACGTCGGGATCCGCAGGATGCGCCCGGCGGCCTCGCGGAAGTTCATCCCCGACGGAGCGCCGGTCACGCTGATGGTGGCACCGGTGAGACCGCGCACCATCTGCTGGTCGGGTTCCTTGAGGCGGCGCGAGGCGATCAGCGCGACGACCGAGGGGACGGTGAGGACCGGGAACGCCCAACGCCAGATGTCGTCCGGAGCCCGCATCACCTCCTTGGTTACGCCGTCGACGATCTCGGTCGCCGGTTCGAGACCGACGAAGAAGGCGATGACGAAGGCCAGTGCCGGGCCGAGGAGCGCACCGACCGGGTTGGCTGCGTTGTGCACCGCCAGGATGCGGTTCCACGCGTTGGGTGGGTAGTAGTCGGTGAGGAGCGACTTGCCGACGGGTTCGACACCCGACTTCCCGATGCCGACACCGAAGCGGGCCAGGAAGAACAGCGGGAGCTTGGTTGCGAACGTCGTGGCGAGGCTCATGATGCTCCACGCCAGGGCCGACCATCGCAGGATCCGACCGCGGTCGATCTTGGTGCCGAGATACCCGATCGGCACCGCGAGGAGGACGAGGGCGGTGACCTGCACGCCGACGAGGAGACCGAAGGTGGCGTCGTTCATGCCGAAGTAGCGCTGGACATTGGGCCCGAACACGCCGAGCACGGCACGGTCGAGTTCGTCGACGACGTTCAGCGACGTGATGATGACGAGCGGGTACCAGCCGCCGGCCGCGGCGACCTCGCGGAGCGGCGGCCCGTCACCCGGAGAGAGCAGCGCCCGGACCTTGCCGCCCGGCGTCACCGTTTCCGGTGTCGCTGATCCCTGCGTCGTTGATCCCGTCGTCGCCGATTTCGGCTCGATGCCCGTGTCCCCCATTTTGGAAACGCTAGTTGCCCGAATTGTCCGGAGCCACAATCGACCAGGCGACGTCGCTCCGAGACACTCAGCGGGTGGACCGGCCCTCGCGTTTCGCGACGCGGACCGACGCCAGCGCGGCGACGATCGCCAGCAACGTCACGACGGCCAGCGAGGGTCCGCCCGTCGCCGGCAGGCGCCGATCGGCGTCTGGGACCGGCAGGTCCGCTGGCGCTGACGGGGAGCTCGCGGGCGGCGCGGCGCTGCCCGACGGGGACGGTTCGTCGGCACGACCGGTCGGGAGCAGGAAGACGGGGTTGGCGATCGTGGTGAGCGATTGGGCGTCGAGCGTGTCGACCCGCCAGAACGTCCCGAGCGGTCCCGAGCCTTCCACCGTCGACGCGTCGATCCGGTGGGTGAAGTCGTCGGAGGCGATCGGCACGAGACCGACGATGTCGCCGTCGCGGGTGATCCGGAGGAACTGGCCGTCACCGCCCCGGATCGTGACGTCGATGGTCGCCCGATCCGAATCGAGCGTGTCGCCCATGCCGACGGTGTTGCCCTCGGGGTCCGATGCGACGAGGTCGAGCATCGGACTGTCGGCGACACCACGAGCCTGCACGTAGGCCCGGCCGGATCGGACGGCCTCGATCAGCGCGGGTCGAGACAGCTCTTCGGCGAAGACCTGCGTGGCGGTCGCACCGAGGTCGGGGCCCGCCTTGTCGTCGCTCCCCGAGACCGCGGTGATGCGGTCCCCGGCCAGGAGCCGGGCTTCCCACAGGTCGATCGCCGACTCGACGAACGGGTTCTGGATCTGGACGCCGACCCCGGGTCCGCCGAGCGCGGTGTCATCCACGAGGATCCCACCGGTCAGCACCTCGATCGTGTCGACCAGTCCCCAGTCGATGTCGCTGCCCAAGGTGAACTCGCAGCCGCGACAGAAGTTCTGGAACAAGGGTCCCGGGAAGATCGTCGGGTGGGCCACGCCGAACAGCGCGCCGTCCTCGAGGGTCGCGGCCTGGATCGCCCCAAGGGTCACATCCTCGAACCCGTGGCGATAGTCGACGACGGACGGGCTCTCTCCGAACGTCGTCGCATGCCCGTAGTAGGTGATGATCTCGCGGCCCGGCCACACCAGGAGGTCGGGGTTGGCTCGCTGTACGGATCCGAGTTCGTCGTGGTGCTGCGTGGTCACGTAGTCGGTGATCGGGAGGAAGTCGAGGCCGGCGGCTCGGGCGAAGTCGACGAAGGAGTCGACATCGGACGGATCGCCGTCGTCGAACGGTGGCGCGGAGGGCGACGAGTGGAAGCCGTGCATGTGGAAGTCCCCGGCATACCAATCGGGATCGGGGTCGGCGACGTGGCTCGGGTCGACGGGGTCGGCATCGGGCGCCGGGCCCGTCGCCGGGGCCGAACACGTGACGACGACCTCGTAGGTCAATCCCCCCGGCGCAACGGCAGCGACGCCGAGTTCGACCCACCAGGTCCCGGCCTCGATCGAGCCGGGCCGATAGCCGCGCTCGGCGACGTCGGCCTGGACGAAGACCGGGTCCTGCCCGTCCGCCACCTTGCCCTGGCGACTCCCGGACCAGCCACGGAAGCCGTCGACCGAGCGGTACCCGTCGGCGTCCCACAGCCCGAGGTCGAGCACGGACTGCGTCAACGGTGTGGACGGGAGCGGCGAGACATCGGCCCACGAGTAGCCGACCTCGATCCGCGTCGTGCCCGCCGCGACCTCGACCGGCAGGACCCGATAGGTCTTCGCGTCCCCCTGGACGGCGGAACCCGAGAGCTCGACCGGCGCTCCCGCGGGGCTGCACGCCGGTGGGGTCACCGCGGGGGCGGCCGATTCGATCCCCGACGCCGGCGATGCGCCCAGGGCGAGGAGGACCGCGACCAGACTCCCGGCGACCCGTGGTCTCATCCCGAGATGCTCACTGCTGCGAGATCATCGCGGGGCGGTCATCGCGGGGCGCGGGTCATGATCGTCATCAGTGGGTCGTCGCCACAGCGATACTCGTCGACCGTCTCGAAACCGAGCCGCTCGTAGAACCCGATGTTTCGGGGGTTCGACGACTCGAGGTGCGCGAGCATGCCGGAGCGATCGCACTCCGCGAGCACCGGATCGACCAACCGGCCGCCCAGGCCCGCCCCCTGTCCCGCCGGGGCGACGCCCAGGATCCCGAGGTAGAAGTGCGGGACCTCGGGGCGGTACTCGGCGGCCCGGGCGAGCTCCATCAGGCGCGACGTCGGGTCCTCGCCGATCTCCGCCTGCACGAGTGCGATCAGTTCTGCGAGGCGCGTCTCGTCGTGGAGGATGTCGCGACTCGGCGGCGCCCACATCGCGCCGCCGTGGCCGGGCGCGCCCTTGGGCAGGTACACGTGGCCGATGGCGAAGTACTCGTCGACGAAGAACCGGAAGAATCGCCCCAGCGACGCCCGGAAGTCCTCGGCCCCGGCGAACAGCCACCGCTGTACAGGGTCGTCGGCGAATGCATCAGCCAGGGCGACGGCCAACTCGTCGAGGTCAGCCGACGTGGCGTGGACGGCGGGCGGTGCACTCATCGGGCGGACAGTAGCCGTGGCGACGGCAGGTAGCGATGGGCGGAATCGGCAGATCGAGCAGAATCGGTAGCGATCGAGACGATTTCGTGGCCCGAACGTGGACGGCAGGTGAATGAATCCTCCGAAGTGATCATGGACACCCATCCACATGGGTATGGCTCGGTAGCGTTTGCTCCATGCGACGGAGCGGCGGAGCGAAATCGCCTACGAGGAGTGACTCATGAACAACCACCATGCACCCAGGGATCTGGTGGGACGGATGTCGGAGGTCGCGGCCAGCGCGTCGGAACTCCTGCTGCACGGGCCGATCCGCGGCGTCGTCGACCGCACACTGGTCGAGGTCGCCTGCGTCAAGGGCGGCGGCCTCGCCCCCGTCGCCGAGAACCTCCGAGTCGACGTCCCCGCGGTCGATGCGTGGCGGTCCGTGGGCGTGCCCCCGGAGTTCCGGGGACGACTCACCGCCATTGCCATGCGTCCGTCGCTACCCCCCATCCAGTGGGGCCGCGCCGCCTGAAACGAACGGCCGCCCGAAAGAAACGGGCCGCCTGGACCGATCGGCTATTCGCCGATGAAGTTCGGCGGACGCTTCTCGAGGAACGCCCTCGGGCCCTCGCGAGCGTCCTTCGACGCCATCACGCCCATGCCGATCTCCATCTCGCGAGCGAAGGCCTCCGCTTCGGGCAGGAACCCGGCCTCCGCCGCGCGGGTGCCGGTGATCGGCTCGCCGACGAGGAGCATCTCGCACGCGACGGTGAAGGGGATCTGACGGGGGAGCCGGATCGTCGAGGCGGACATGGGGAACAGGCCCCGGCACACCTCCGAGATCGCGATCTGTGCGTTCTCCCCGGCCACGCGGATGTCGAACGCCTGGAGGATCTCGGTGCCGCCGGCGTAGCAGTAGCCCTCGACAGCTGCGATGATCGGCTTCTCGGGCTGGTGTTCCTTGAGGAACCCCTTGTAGATCAACGACAGGTCGGCCTGGAGCCGGGCCTCGAACTCGTTCTCGGGCTCGGCGCCCGAGAGCAGCGCGCCGACGAGGCGGTCGAGATCGGCGCCGGCGGAGAAGTTCCCACCGGCACCGGTCACGATCGCGACGCGCAGGTCGTCGTCGGCATCGAGTTCGTCCCAGATGTCGGCGAGGCGCACGAGCATCTCGGGGTTGAACGGGTTCTTCTTCTCTGGCCGGTTGAGCGTGATCTCGAGGACGTGCCCTCGGCGCTCGGTCAGGACGGCGGGCGGCGACGAGGACGAGGAATCTGACACGGCGTCAGATTGTGGCAGATCCGCGACCCCGGATCGACCCCACGAGATGGACGACATCGTCTTCCGGGAACGATGCTCCGGTGTCACCACACCAGAGCACTCCCACCGCGAACTCGATCCGGATCGCAACGATGTCGAGGTGGACCGACCGGACGCCGGCGGCATCGCCGCCGGTGAAGCTGGCCCGATGGCCGAGACCGGTCGCGACGACCTCGACGTCGAGCAGTTCGGCGTCGGTCGCTCCTGCGGCGAGATCCAGGGCCACCGAGCGACCGAGGCACGCAGCGAAGTCGGACGACGTGAGGATGCGTTCCGCCGCGGTGGTGGCCGCGCTCGAGTCGAAGGCGACGCCGAGCCCGTGGACGAGGCGGCCCGGAGGTCGCACGAAGTGGGGCGATGCCGCGGTGGCGACGACGTCGTCATCGGGGAAGTCGGGGCCGACACAATCCACCAAGGCGCCGGGTCCGCCATCGCCCTCGGCGGAGAACCCCTCGTCGATGGCCAGCCACCCGGACCCCGGGAGATCCGCGTCCATGGGCACGACGGTGCTCGCGCTGGAGACGGTCACTGCGACGCCTGTCCGATCGCTCTGTCCAATGACCTATCCGATCGCCCGGCCGTACATCTCCTCGAGCGGGTCGGAGATCAACTCGACGCGCTCGCCGTCGGGCCCGGACAGATACAGCGAACTGCCGCTCTCGTGGTGGTAGGCGATGCCGGCGTCGTCGAGCTTCGCCTTGAGGTGCGCCCAGCGTTCGGGTTCGACCGAGATCGCAAGGTGGTGCAACCCGCCGAGGACCTCGGCGTAGTCCTCCAGGCCGAGACCGGGAAAGTCGAAGAACGCCAGCGCGTTGCCGTGGCCGATGTCGAAGAAGAAGTGCGTCGAGCCGCGGTAGTCGCGGTTCTCGAACACCTCGGTCAGCGGGAACTCGAGGAGGTCCTGGTAGAAGCGAATCGTCCGCTCGACGTCGGACGACAACAACGCGACGTGGTGGACGCCGCGTGCCGACGACGTCGGCCGTTCGCCGGCAGGCCGAAGATGTTCGGCCCGGATGCGGTCCCACTCCGCGCTGCGGTCGACGTCGTCGCCGTGCGTCGTGCCACTCATCGCTGCACCTGCTGGTCGGATTCCCACACGATGACCTCGCTCCGTTCATGGGCGGTGATGTCCACGGCGCCGGCACCCGTGAGTCGAGCGGCGTCGCCGGCATGCAGCGTTGCACCCTTCGCGTCGATCGTCACGCCACCGGTCGCGACGAACAGATGGACGAACGGCGCGTCGGGGATGGTGACGGTCTGGTCGTCGCCGAGCCGGCCGACGAGCATCGACGCGTGTCGTTGGTGGATCCGGATCGCCGCGTCGTCGTCACGACCCGAGGCGACGGTGACGAGGCCGCCGGCGTCGAGCGCAGCGTTGACGTCTTCTTGCTGGTAGCCCGGCTCGATGCCGGACTCGTGCGGCGGCACCCACATCTGCACGAAGTGCACCGGCACGGTCGCCGAGTGGTTCATCTCGGAGTGCATGATCCCGCTACCGGCCGACATCCGTTGCGCCAGACCGGGATAGAGCACCCCCGCGTTGCCGGCGGAGTCGTGGTGCTCGAGTTCGCCGTCGAGCACCCACGTCACGATCTCCATGTCGCGGTGCGGGTGCGAGCCGAAGCCGCCGCCCGGCGCCACGCGGTCGTCGTTGCTGACCATGAGGAGGCCGTGGCCGACGTTCGATGGATCGTGGTGGTGGCCGAAACTGAAGCTGTGGTGGCTGTCGAGCCAGCCGAGATCCGTGTGGAACCGCGTATCGGCCTGGCGGACGTCGATCGTGTCGCCGGTCATGGGCGTGGTGGTGTCGGTCGTCCTGGACGTGGTCATCGAGTGCTCCTCCTAAGTAGTTGCACGTGCAACAACCTACCGTGGGCTCGGATCATTCCCGACGCAGCACCGTCCAGAGCCCGATGCCCGCACGGCTCGCCACGCCCGACCACGCGCCGGGCAACGCCTCGGCGACCTCGTCGGGCAGGAGGTGGATCGGGGTCGACTCACCGCTGGAGTTGACCCAGACGACGACGCCACCGGGGGCGAGCACCCGGTCGATCTCGTCCGGAAACAGCAACATGTTGATGAGGACGACCGCGTCGGCCGATCCGTCAGCGACAGGCAGCGACGCCGAGTCCGCGAGCACGCGCAGGCCCGGCTCGTCGGCCGCGAGGCGGAGCATCTCGATCGACAGGTCGAGGGCCACGACCCGCTCGAACCGTTCGGCCAACGGTGACGAGTAGGCACCGATCCCGCTTCCCAACTCGAGCACGGTCCCGCCACCCACCCCGCCACGGTCGAGTGCGTCGAGGACCACCTGGGCGCGCGTTTCGGACGTGCGCGTGTGCCACTCGGGCGCGAGGGAGTCGAAGAGCGACGCGACCTCGGCGCGTGCGTCGCCATCCCATGGCGGGCCGACGAGTCCGGCGGCGCGCCGGGTCATGACCCGCATGGGATGGTCGGCCCCCTTCGGCTGCGATGGGGTGTGCCCCTCGATCTCGAGGGCGGGGAGCTGCTCGATGGCCGACATGGCCGGAGCCTACGGTCGGGTGTCGTCAGAGCGCTGACGACGAACGGCGGTGTCGGGACCGACGGATCTGACGGAGCTGACGGACGGCGGCGGTGGCCGCCCCCGCCAAGAACAGCACTGCGACCAGTCGTGCCGCAGCAACGACGGGCGCGTCGTCGATCGACGACACGACGGCAGCGGCACGTCGCGCTGCGGCCTCGGTGTCGCCATCGTCGAAGGATGCAAGCGTCGCGTCGCGACGTCCTCCGATGTCGGTGCCGACCAATCCGAGCCATTCGACGGGATCGAGGTCGTCGGCGGCAGCGTCGGCCTCGGCGACGGCGGGGGCCACCTCGGTCACCTCGGCGAGCAGCGCCGTCGTTTCGTCGAGGTCCTTCGCCGACTCGTACGACGTCTCCAGCGCGGCGGGCACCGCGATCGAACGCTCGTCGAGATCGGCCGACAGCGCGTGGATGTCCGCGAGCAGGGCGGCAGCTTCGTCCATCGCCGTCGCCGCCCGATCGAAGCTCCACGAGGCCATCCGACGGCGGACCTCGAGCGGTGGCGACAAGGCCCCGCCGGCGTCTGCGAGCGCGTCGTAGCGCTCGGTCAGCCCCGACCGTGTCGTCACCTGCACCCGGTCGTCGTCGCTCAACACGTGGGCGTCGAACAACTCGACGACGCGGGCGGAGCCGATGACCCGATCGGCGATGTCGTAGAGATACCGCCAGTCCGATGCACCGAACGACGCTTCCGGATCAGGGTCGCCGACATACGGGATGAGACCGGCGTCGGCATGGGCGAGAAGCGCCTGGAGGCCGTCGTCGCCGATGTCGTCGACGAGTGCCTGCATCACCGCGTAGGAGGTGGCGTAGCCGTAGTCCTCGATCGCGGCGGCGTCCTCGTCGGCGCCTGGGCTGACCCACACGTTGAGGGGCTGCGCCCCCGGGGCATTCGGATCGATGGGCACGACGTCGACGGTCGGTACGTCGAACGAGCCGGCGATGTCGTTGGACGCCACCTCGGCGAGGCCCTCGTTGATCCAACGGCTGTCGAAGAGATCGCCGTTGAACCACAGGTGCGCGAGTTCGTGCAACATCACCTGCAGGTCGAGCTCGTCGCCGATCTCGATACGGTCTTCTTCGGGCAGGAACCATCCTGCGTAGCCGTAGAGGTACGGCGTGGCAGTCTCGGCGATGGCGATCGAACGCTCACCCGCGAGTGGCAGTCCCGTCCGCTCGACGAGTTCGAGCACGCCACGGTCGACGGCGTCGACCGCGAAGTCGGCCCACTCGTCGTCGCCGGGCCACGCCTGGATCTCGAAGTCGTCGTCATCGACCGTCGTCGACTTCTTGACCAGGGCGGCGTCGTCACGGGCCGAGACGCCGGCGAACGCATCGGCCTCGTCGAGATCGTCGAAGCGGTAGACGGCGCGGCCATCCGCCACGTCGGCCGCCGGCACCACGATGTCGGTGAACTCGACCTCGAAGCGCTCGGGAACGTCGACGACGAGATCGATGGCCCCGTTCGATCCCGTTCCGACCGCGTACCAACTCGCGAACGCGTCGTTGATGCGGGTGGCGAAGTCGGAACGGCTCGGCTGCGCCGGGATGTCGTAGCGGACGGTGATCGTCTGCGGAGTCCCGAACACCAGATTCGGCGACAGGTCGACGACCACGAATTCGACGACGGCGCTGTCCCCCGTCTCGATGGTGGTCGACAGGGCGGTGCCCTCGCGCTCGGCGGACGCGTTGGCGACCGGGCCGATCGCCGCCGCGCCGAACGAGTCGTAGAACGGGGTCTCGATGATGTTGCCGCGTCGCCGGCTGGGAGCGGTGTTGGTCAACGTGGCGACGACGGTGACCTGCACGGCGCCGACATCAGGGTCGAGTCGATACGTCGTGACGGCATCGATCTCGAGCGAGTCGACCTGGGCGGGGACGGCGACGCCTGCCGGCGCTGCGACCGGCGAGGGTGCCCGGGCCGGCATCCTCGTGGAGGCTGGCCCTGTCGCGGACGCCGGCCCTGTCGCGGACGCGGGCC
>JAPKDO010000176.1 GCA_028822535.1 Acidimicrobiales bacterium | reverse complement strand
AACACGAGGACGGCCGGTGCCGCACCGAGGTCTCCCTGGGCGAAGTTCACGATCCGGTTCGACCGGTACACGAGGGCCATACCGAGGGCGATCAAGGACGTGACGGCACCGACGAGGACGCCTCGGGCGAACACGCCGAGCGGGAGCGGATAGACGACTTGTTGGAACGCGAGGATCGCCAGCGGCGGCGCAAACGGGGCAGACCGCCGCGCGAACCCGATGCCGTCAGCCACCACCCCGGCTGTCGTCGCCATGTATGTCTTTCCCCCTGGATCAGGACCCCGATCGAGCGCCATCTTGACCCATGGGTCAGTCGGCTGCATGCGGTTGCCGTGAATCCGGCAATTGTCCGGTCTGCCGATCCCGGTCGATGGGGTGCCCTCGCTCACTGCGATGGGCCCGCCGGTAGCGTCCAGCCCATGACGAGGCTGACGACGGGGGATCGATCGGTTCGTGGTCGCGTGGTGGTCGTGACCGGGGCGGCGAGCGGCATGGGGCGGGCCACCGCGCATCTCTTCGGCGACGAAGGAGCACTGGTCGCAGTCCTGGACGTGGCCGAGTCCGGCGTCGCCGCCGTGGTCGACGAGATCGTCGGTTCCGGAGGCACCGCGGCGGGGTATGTGGTCGACGTCACGGATGACGACGCAGTGCGCTCGGTGGTGGCTCGGATCGCGGGAGACCTGGGTCCGCCGGACATCCTCGTCAACAACGCCGGCGTGTCGATCCCGGCTCCCATCGACGGCGATGGATTCGACGAGCAGTGGGCGCGCACCATCGCGGTGAACCTCACTGCGCACACCTCGATGATCCGCGCCTGTCTGCCTCACCTCCGGCGAAACGGCGACGGCCGGATCGTGAACGTCGCCTCGACCGAGGGCATCGGCGGTTCTGCGTACATCAGCCCCTACACCGCCTCGAAACACGGCGTCATCGGTCTCTCTCGGTCGCTGGCGGTCGAGCTCGGGCCCTCGGGCGTCACGGTGAACGTCGTGTGTCCCGGCCCGATCCACACGGGGATGACCGAGGGGATCCCCGACGAGGCGAAGGAGAAGTTCGCACGACGAAACGTGCCGATGCGTCGCTACGGGCAGCCCGAGGAAGTGGCCCATGCGACGCTGTCGCTCGCGCTCCCGGCGATGTCGTACTGCACGGGCGCCGTGGTGGTCGTCGACGGCGGTTTCACGACCAAGAACAACTGATGTCGATCCCTGGTCCCGGCGCGCGGGTGTCGATGCGAGGCTCGATCGTCTCGGCCGGCTTCGCGTCAGGGGACCGTGTCGTGGTCGGCAACTGGATGGAGAGCCCCGTCGGGCGCATCACCGATGTCATGTGGGCCGAGCCGTCCGGACGCCGTGTGCTGTTCGTGTCCGACGGTACGGCGGCATCGTTCGTGGCCGGCGTCTACGAGTTCGACTCGGTGGAGGTCGTCCCGCTGCGGACGGTGCGCGGTGCACGTTCGCTCACCGTGACCGTCGGTGACCGACTGCTGCGCTTCGACGCACGACGAGGCATCGCGGTCCCGGTGCCTCGACCGGCATGGTTCACCCGGTGTGTGGAAGGGCCGATCGCCCGGCGACTGATGGGCGTGACGACCCACGGCGTCTCGCCGACGGGCGTCGAGGAGTGGTACCGGGCCAACCGGTGGGCGCCGCTGCGACACGCGTCGGCGGTTGTCGAGGGCCGGTCGCTGGGAACGATGGCGCCGGTGACGCCGGCCTGTGGCTTCGGGTTCTCGGAACCGCCGTCGGCACCCTCGTGGGTCGACGTACGACCGCTCCTGCGGTATCCGTGATCAGGTCGCCCCGTCGAACAAGCCCCGGAGCCCGCTCGGTTCGTGCTCCCCGATGATCAACTGCTCGAGCACGCCGACGCCCGTACGGTCGCCCCAGCGGGCCCGGACCAACTGCTGGACATGCGTGTGCTGGGGCGCGGCCGGGTCGAGGTCGTCCAGCCGCCATTCGTCGTAGCCGGACTCCTGCTCGCCCTTCCAGCGACCGTGCGACCAGTCGGGATGGAAGTAGCCGATGCCGAGCATCTGGAACGTGAGGACGGGTTCGAGTTCGATCGTGCCCGCGTCGGCGTTCCACGGTGTGAACGTCAGCGAGGCAGTCGTGGATCGACGGGTACCCGGTGCCCAGTCGATGTGCCAGTCGACCGCCTTCATGGGCTGCGCCGACTCGGGCATCCCTCCGATGTCGAGCACCGGGCCGTCGGGCGCGGTGAGTGGGATGTCGAATCCGGTCTGGTGCCAGCGTTCACCGACGGCGGTCTCGTTGACGTCGAAGTGGGTGGCGCCGTCGGTGAAGTTGATCGGTGCCCAGAGCCAGAAGAACTGGGGGATCGCCGTGCTCGGCGCGCCGGCTTCGGCTTCACCGACGGTGCGAATGCCCCAGGACCGGTCGCGGGAACCGAGGAACGTCTCCGGGGTCACGGTCACGTCGCGGTCGCCGGCGTGGACGATCCCCTCCCACGTGCCGAACTGCGTGAGACGGGTGTAGTCCATCACCAGACGGGGGCCGCTGTGACGGACGAACCGGTCCTCCTCGACGGCGACGGTCCGGGCATGCCAGGTGAGATCGCAACCGATGCCGTGCACGTCGGGGTCGACGATCAACCGGAGGGTGCGGAGCGGATCGACGACCTCGACGCGCACCGGTCCGCACGTGGTGTCGGATCGGTCGACCGGCGCGCGTCCCGAGGCGTGGACGTTGCGCTGCACGCCGCCGGAGACCACGCTGAACGCAGCATCGATGACGGATCGGTTGGGGTACACGCCCATGGCCGCGGCGAAGAACAGATCGCCCGAGCCGTCGGCGTCGTAGCCGTTGAAGAAGTACCGGTCGTAGTGGTTTCGGTCGCCCGTCGCTGGCTGGGTGAGCGGTCCACCGGTCTGGTGGATCGGAAAATCGTCGAGGGGGGTGAGCACGGTCGGAGTCTGGCAGCCGAGCCGTGCCCGATACTGGGGCCATGGCCACCGCCCATCGCTTCGCTGACCCCGTCGACCTCCTGACCGGACTCGCGACCACGCGGGCCATTCGTCGATACCGAGACGAGCCGATCTCCGACGAGGATCTGTCGACGATCCTGTGGCTCGCATCGAGGGCGCCGTCGGGCAGCAATCGCCAACCGTTCCGCTTCTTGGTGCTTCGGGACGGTTCACGGGCGAGGCAGGCGAAGTCGATGCTGGGAGCGAGCTTCCGGGCGATGTGGGCGAAGAAGCGAGAAGCCGATGGCTATGACGGGGGCTCCGGCCGACTCGAGGACTCACCCAAGGCGCGGATGGCCGCCACGATGCAGCACTTCGTGGATCACTTCGAGGCCACGCCGGTCGTGGTGCTCGCCTGCCTCCAGCGCCACCGCTCGCCCCACCTGACCGAAGGGGCGTCGGTCTACCCCGCGTGTCAGAACCTGCTCTTGGCTGCGCGCGCACTCGGCTACGGCGGGGTGATGACGACGTGGCACCAGTTCATCGAAGACGACCTCCGAACCCTCCTCGGGATCCCCGACGACGTCGGGCTGAGCGCCACCATCCCGCTCGGTCGGCCGGCGGGAGGACACGGCCCCGTTCGCCGCCGTCCCATCCAGGAACTGGTGTACGACGACGGCTGGGAACAGCCCGCCGCCTGGGCCACCGACCCCGAGGGAACGCGCTTCACCAAGGCCGGCCCGCCCCGCCGAAAGCCCTAGACCGACATTCTGGGTCCGCGAATCGCCACGATGAGGTCGATGCAGGGATCAAGCATCTCGGGAGGTCACGGGTGGCGGCGACGGTGGAGTCGGTCGGGGCCCTCGTCGAGGCCGGGAAGTCGTTGATGGATCGCGTCGCCCCGCTCGACGAGGCGCGCGAGCACGATGGACTCGACCTCGTCCCACGTCGCCGCCCGTGGACCCCCGACGTCGGCGTTGTAGGGCTGTGCGAACGCGACGACCTCGTTCCCGGCTTCGCGGAGTGCCGCGATGTTGTGTGGAGCGTCGTCCACGTAGATGTCGGCCTGCACCTCGGGCTTGGCACCGAGGAAACACAGGTCACGAAACGGGATGCCGTGGGTGTCGAGCCACGCCACGGTGTCGGCGACCGCCTCCTGGTGTCCCCAGTTGACGTAGAGCCGGTGGGTGATGATCCGGATCCAGACGCCGGCGTCGGAGAGTCGCCACAGGGCATCGGCGCACCCGTCGATCATCGGCATCGTGCGGAACACCCGGTGCTCGAGGACGGCGCGTCGGTGCACGCGACGGAAGTGTTCCTCGTCGGCGATGCCCCACTCGGAGAAGTCCCAGTGCTGGCGGGGCGGCATCGTCTCCGGATCGATGTCGAGGTCCTCGGCGACCACGTCTCGGAACGCGGTCGAGAAGTCGCCGCAGACGCCGTCGAGGTCGACGCCGAAGATCACCGCAGGAAGTCGAGGGACGCGTCGATGAACGCGAACGACTTGGGGGTCTTGGCGTGGTCGGTGCGCGCCAACGTCACGAGTCGGGCATCCGGGAGCGCCTCGACGAGTGGGTCGGCGGGTCCGGCGAAGTCGGCGTCACCCAACACCACCAGCACGGGACAGGCGATGGCAGCGAGCTGTTCGGCGGTCACGCCTCCTCCGCCGTTCTGCATGCAAGCAGCGAGTGCGGCTCGATCGTTGCCCGGCAGGTCGGCCAGGCCGGCGAAGTACCGCAGGGCGGGGTCGCCACCGTCGTCTCCGGTGCGAACGGCGTCGACGACCGCACTGTGATCAGTGGCGCGGAAGAGGCTGGCACCGACGCCCGACACGACGAGCGAGTTGAAACGATCCGGGTGCGCCGCCGCGACCTGGAGCAGCGTCTTCGCGCCGAGCGAGAAGCCGATGGCGTCGACGGGCTCGTCCGGCATCACTTCGAGCACACGAACGCCGAGATCGTCGTATGCCGACGGATCGGTGGGCTTGGGAGCCTCGCCGTGACCCAGGAGGTCGACGCCGATCACGTCCCGCCCCTCGTCGCCGAGCAGGTCGACCCAGCCGTTCGCTCGCCAGGTGAGGTCGAACGATGTGCCGAATCCGTGGACGAGGACGACGGGGGGAGCCATCCACGCAGTCTTGTCGATCGCGACCCCACCGGGGCGAAGGGTCAGCGGAACTCGCTCCGCCGGGCCCACACCGCGTCGATCACGACGTCGATGGCCAGCAGCACGACCGCGGCGAGACCGAGCGTGTGGAGGCGTCCGGTGTCCATCGGCCAGTGGAGTCCGGGACCCACCTCGTTGCGGAACTGCGTCGCGACGACATAGAGACCCGCGACGGCGAGCAGTGCTGCCGGAAGGACCGTGAACGCGACTCGCCACCCTTCGCGACGGGTCGCGAAGCCGCTGAGCACACCGATCAGCAGGCCGATCAACGGATTCGCCACGAGCAGGCCGACCAGGCCGGCGCCGACGCCGACCATCACGGCGTCGCGCCGGGTCGGGAGTGCACCTTCCCAGCTGAGCGCCCGGATGCGCCGGAGTGGTTCCTGGAGCGGGATCGGGACCGGCCCACCGGGGCGGGTGGAGCCCACGGCGATGCCGAGTGTCGCCAGGGCGCCGACGACCGACAACAGGAGACCGATCTCGACGCGGTTCTGTGGCACGAAGCGCATCGTGACCTCGAAGTCCTCCGACGTCGGCGTGACGAGAAAGCCGTTCGCGTACCCGTCGACGAGCACGGTCGGATCGCTGACGACGCCGTCCTCCAGGATCTCCCAGCCGGCATTGAAGCTCTGGCCGAGCACGAGCCAGAACGGTTCGTCGACGCGAGCGCCCGAGATCGCGACGCGGACCGTCGCGTCCGACTCGGCGAGCACCTCGACGGCCGGGCCGGACCCGTCGCTCGTGTCCAGCAGGGGTCCCTCCTGATCGCACGCGGTCCCTCCCGCAGCCGAGCACCACACGAGTTGGTCGATGTCGAATCCGGTCACGCGCCCCTCGGCCGAGTCGAACCGCCGGTCGCCTCCGGCCAGGGTGACCGTCCTCTCGTCGCAGGTCGCGAGTTGCAACTCGGCGCCCTGGAGTGCGGCTGCCGTGTCGCCGGTGATGCGAACCGGGACCCCGACACCATCGACGTAGACGAGGTCGTTCCGGCACCCGGAGTCGATGAGCGGGGAGCGGTCGGGTACGGCGACTCCGTCGACGGACAACGTCGCGACGGCGAGCGGCAGCGCTCGGGGCGCACCCGTGTACCAATCGAGGGTGGTGCGTTCGACGACCGTGGGGAACGTCACGCGCAGCTCGGAGACGGTGACCGGGCCGTCGAAGATGACCCTCGACGCGCCGTCGTCGGCATCGGTGACGGTGGTCCGTGCAACCTCGACTCCGTCGGCTTCCACCACGATCTCACGGGGAGCAGAGTGTTCGTCGTCGTCCACGGCGACCAGCGACAGTTCCGAGACGACCGTCGGCGACGGCAGGCGGACCGTCAGCGCCTCGGCCGTCGGCGCACCGAACGCCGACGTCCAGACCGTGGAGGGGTCGGAATCCAACACGTTGGACGCGAGGTGTTCCAACCCTCCCGGCAGCGTCGAGGACGCCGTGACTTCGGGACCCACGTCCGATGGACCCCTTCCGGTGATCTGGTCGAGCACGGCTGGAGCGGCCTCTGCCGACAGGCGAGCCGTGCCGGCGAGGCGGTAGTCGCGAGCGGTCGGGAGATCGACGACTCGTGCGAGCGAACGTTCCGGATCGCTACGTGTCTCGTCGGTCGAGACGACCCGTTCTCGTGTCTGCACCAACGCGAGCGGGTACCGCAACGTGCGGAAGCCCCCGGCGTCGAGCAGGTCCTGGGGCATGCGGATGTACTCGCGCGTCGATTCGACCCCCAGATCGACCTCGGCGAACCCGACGCTCGTGAGTCCGCCGTAGCCGGGCCGGACGCCGGCCGTGTCGTCGAGGATCTCGATGCTCATGGACTCGAAGGACGGTTGATCGATCGCCACGGTCTGACCGGGAGCGCGCCTGGACGACTCGTCCAGGCTGATCCGCACGGGATCGACACCGTCGAAGCGAACCTCGATCTCGGTGATCCAGCGGTTGATCTCGCCGCTGGTCGGCTGCAGGAACCGGACGTGGTCGGCGTCGATCGCGACCTCCGAGTCGAACTCGATCCGCTCGCCCCGCGGATCGGCGAACGCTGCGACGCGCCACGCCGTGTCCTCGTCTCCGTCGACCGCGTTCACGGGTCGATCCTCGGGCAGGTAGGTGATCGGATTCCCGTAGCCCGTCGCCCGGGCGGACAGCCCGACGTGCTCGGCGACGCTGCGGATCCCCGGTCGGTCTGCGAAGACAGGAAGGCGGTTGTCCGAGACGTCGTCGACCAGGAGACCGCCGTCGGTCTGTTCGGTGTAGCCCTGGGTGTGTCGCACGGTGGTCCAACGCTCCGCCCGCTTGCGGTTGGTGTCCGAGACGATGAGCGCGCGTTCGTCGACGAGACCGCTCCGGACGAAGTCGGCGTCGGCGGTGACATCGGCGCTGTAGCGGATCAGTTCGTCCCCGTGGATCAGGCCGGCTTCCGCGGCGTCGACGATGCCGGCGCCGTTCCCGCTCAGGTACACGGTGGCGTCGGTCGAGTGGGTGTGCACGATCGGAACGCTGTCGTCGACGGCGAAGACCCCGACGGCAGGGGCCTCGGGGAGGGGCCCGTCCTGAACGAGATGTTCCTCGTCGAGGAGCGGCGCCTCGTCGACGGGGACGTTCGGTACGCCCTCGCCGAAGATGGTCGGCGCACCGAGTCCTGCTTCTGACGTCACCCGGTCCCACAGTGATCGGGGCCGTGGGGTGTTGTAGCGCTCGTACTGCAGGTCGTTCCGCGTGACCAGGTGGCCGACGTTCATGACGCGGGCCACGATCGCGAGCGCATCGTCGCCCAGCGTCTGTTCCTGCAGACCGAGGTCGAGTGCGTTCAACAGGTCGGCTGAGGCGGGTGACCCGTACGGGATCAGCTCTCGAGCGACGTAGGGGCGATCGGTGAGCCCCGGGGTGATGGGGTCCACGGTGTTGCCCCAGCGGTAGGACGCGAAGTCGATGCCGGGGATCTCGAGCACCCGCGTGCCGTCATCCGTCTCGTCGAGGTGGCGTACGACCTCGTGCCAGTACTCGGGGATGTCTTCGGGACGCTGCAGGTTCTCGGGAGCGAAATCGCCG
>JAPKDO010000515.1 GCA_028822535.1 Acidimicrobiales bacterium | reverse complement strand
CACCGGCCTGCTCTCCAATGTCTTCGTGATGCCCGACTTCGCCACGGTTCTCGGCGCCATGATCGGCCTCGGCGTGGGGATCGACTACGCGCTGTTCATCGTCACCCGATATCGAGAAGGCCTCCACGAGGGGCTCGATCCACAGACCGCGACGGTCGCCGCCCAGGACACGGCGGGTCGTGCGGTGATCTTCGCCGGCGTCACGGTCGTGGTCTCGCTGCTCGGGCTCCTGCTCATCGGCCTCGAGTTCATCGCCGGACTCGGCATCGGCGCGGCCGTCACGGTCACGTCGACGATGGCCGCGTCGACGACGCTCCTGCCCGCGTTGCTGGGATTCGCCAAACTCCGTGTCGAGATCACCCGTTGGCGGGGTCTGATCGCCGCCGGGCTGATCAGCCCGGCGCTGCTCGTCATCGGGCTGAACCTTCCGCCGGTGATCGCCGCCGGGCTCGTCGTGGTCTCGCTCCTCACGATCATCGCCGGCTTCTTCGTCCCCGCGTTGCGTCGCGAGGTCCCGAAGCGGGAACGCAAGCCGGTGGAGGAGAGCGGTTGGTACAAGTGGAGCCATCTGATCCAGGACCGGCCATGGCCGTTCCTCATCGGCGGGGTGGCGGTCCTGCTCTTCCTCGCCGTGCCGATCTTCGGCATCCGCCTCGGATTCTCGGACGAGGGCAACTATCCCGAGGACTCCACGACCAGGCAGGCCTACGACCTGTTGTCGGACGGCTTCGGCCCCGGCTTCAACGGACCCTTCATCGCCGTGAGCGAGATCGACGGCCAACAGGGCTATGCGGAGTTCGCTGCGGTGATCCGTGCCATCGAGGCCGACCCGGGCGTCGCCGAGGTCCGGCCGTCCACCACGGCCGGCGACCCGGTCGACGGTCTCCCCGACGACTTCGAGAACCCGACCGCGGTGCAGGTGTTCGTGGTCCCCACGTCTGCGCCCCAGGACCTCGAGACCGAGGAGACGATCAAGCGACTGCGCGGCGAGGTGATCCCGTCGGCCGAGGCGGGAGCCGCCACCGGGATCGACACACAGATCACCGGCTTCGTCCCCGTCTCCGTGGACTTCAGCAACTATCTCGGCGGGCGGAGCCTGATGTTCTTCGGCGTCGTGCTCCTGTTGTCCTTCGTGCTGCTGATGGCCGTGTTCCGCTCGCTCCTGGTGCCGGTCAAGGCCGTGATCATGAACGGCTTGTCGATCGCCGGCGCCTACGGGATCGTGGTCGCGCTCTTCCAGTGGGGACACCTCGGCTCGATCACCGGCATCGAACCAGCGCCGATCGAACCGTTCATCCCGATGATGATGTTCGCCATCGTCTTCGGCTTGTCGATGGACTACGAGGTCTTCCTCCTGTCACGCATCAAGGAGGAGTACGAGCGCACCGGGGACCCCAAGAACTCCGTCGCCGACGGCCTCGCGTCCACGGCGCGCGTCATCTCGGCGGCCGCGGCGATCATGGTCGTCGTCTTCGGCAGCTTCCTGCTCGAGGACACGCGCGTGACGAAGGTGTTCGGGGTGGGGCTCAGTGTGGCGGTCTTCCTCGACGCGAC
>JAPKDO010000514.1 GCA_028822535.1 Acidimicrobiales bacterium | reverse complement strand
GGTGGATCGTGGGCGCCGATGGATCTGGGTGGTGTCCGGCGTCGCTGGTAGCGTGACGCCGTTCTGTTGCCGAGCCATGTCGGACCGATGCTGAAGATCATCGTCACCACAATCCACGTCAGCGAAGCCCTGGCCCTGATCGGCCTCGTGCTCCTGCACTCGGGCAAGGGCGGCGGACTCTCCGACATGTTCGGTGGTGGCGTCGGCGCTGCCGCCGGCGGGTCGACCGTGATGGAGAAGAACCTCGACCGGATCACCATCGTGGTGGCGGTCGCGTTCGTGTTCACGACCATCGGGCTCGCACTCATCCTGGACTGACGTGTCGATCGGGCGGCCTCGCCGCGGCCCGCTCATCGCTGGCCTTCTCGCGCTCGCTCTGACGCTCGCCTGCACGAGCAACGACGGCTCGACCGAGCGGGCATCCGACGCGTCGACCTCCACCGCTGCGTCCGCGTCGGACTCCGCGTCGGACTCGACCACCGCAGCAGCCGAATCCTCCGATTCGACGACGGGCACGCCCGAACCTGACGGCGACGCGCCCGCCCTGCGTCTCGGACTGGCAGGGATCGACTCGTTCGACCCGGTGGCCGTGTCCCCGGCGGCCGTGTCGCAGATCGCGCTGGCCGATCTCCTCTACGACACGCTCGCGACGATCGACGACGCCGGGGTCGCGCAGCCGAACATCGCCTCCTTCTCGGCCAACGCCGATCTCACCGTCTGGCGCTTCGAACTCGACCAGGACGCCTCCTTCGCCGATGGCACCACGGTGACCGCCGACGACGTGGCGTTCTCGCTCGAACGGGTGCTCGCCGGCGGCCGCGGTTCGTTGCCCGCGATCCGGCTGGAACGGGTCGCCGGGATCTCGACCAGCGGCACGTCCACGGTCGACATCGCACTGACCGAACCGTCCGCCGTTCTGCCCGAACTGTTGTCGTCGCCGCTCTACGCGATCACCGCCCGAGAGGCGATCGAACGAGCGAGCAGCGGGGGAGACCCGACGCCCAACGGGTCCGGCGACTACGTCGCGACCTTCGACGGTGACGATCAGGTCCGCTTGGAGCGGCGGTCGGGAACCGGACCGGCCACCATCGAAGTCGACCTGTTCGACGACGAGGACGCCGCCCTCGATGCGTTCCTCGACGGTGACCTGGACTGGACGGTCACCCCCGCCGACCGAGTGGGCGAGGCATCCGAGGTCGCCGGCGCCGGGGGCATGGTGCCGTTCCACGGCGGTCTGATGCTCGGTGTCGACTCGGCGGTGGCGCCGCTCGGCGACGCCGGACTGCGCCGCGGCATCGCGCTGGCCATCGATCGCCAGGCCGTGGTCGACACCGTGTTCGGCCCGACCGCCCAACCGGCTCGCGGGGTCATTCCTTCGGGCGTGTCGGGTGGCGTGGGTGAGGGGTGCCGAGGCGTCTGTGGGCCTTCGCGGGGAGAGGCCGAAGAACTGGTCGCGACCGCGCTGCCGGACGGTCAGGACCAGCCCATCCGCCTGCTCGTGGACGACAGCGACTCGATGCAGGGCGTCGCTGCGGTGCTCGAGAAGCAGCTGAC
>JAPKDO010000175.1 GCA_028822535.1 Acidimicrobiales bacterium | reverse complement strand
GGCCGACGCTCGCAGGAGCGGTTGGGGCACCGCTTCGTCCTGACCCCGAGGACCGCTACGTTGGGATCTGACGCGTCGTCAGATCAGGGGGACCCAGTGAGCGACCGATACACCATCATCTCGGCCGACTGTCACGCCGGCGGGAGCCATGAGCAGTATCGGGAGTTCCTCGACCCGAAGTATCGAGACGACTTCGACGCCTGGCGCAACAAGTACAAGAACCCGTTCCGGGACCTCCAGGACGGCGGACGTGTCCGCAACTGGGACGACGAGGTCCGAAACGCCGATCTCGAGGCCGAGGGGATCGTCGGCGAGGTCGTGTTCCCCAACACCGTCCCGCCGTTCTTCCCGAGTTTCGTGCTCTTCGTCGGTCCTCCGAAGGAGAAGGACTACGAGCACCGTATGGCCGGCGTTCGTGCGCACAACCGTTGGCTCGCCGACTTCTGCTCCCGCTTCCCCGAGCGGCGTGCCGGTGTCGGGCAGATCTTCGTCAACGACATCGACGACGCCATCGAGGAGGTGCGCTGGTGCCACGCGAACGGATTGCGTGGGGGCGTCCTGCTCCCCAACATCGCCCCCGACGTCGACTGGGTGAAGCCCTACATCGACGATCGTCATGACCCGCTGTGGGAGGTGTGCGCCGACCTCGGGGTGCCGGTCACGATCCACGGTGGCACCGGTCTCCCCAACCACGGCCCCTACCCGGCGACGGCACTGCTCTACGTGAACGAGGTGCAGTTCTACGGCCAGCGGCCCCTGGTGCAGATGATCACATCCGGTGTCTTCGAGCGGTTCCCCGACCTGAAGTTCGTGATGACCGAGTCGGGCGCCGCCTGGCTGCCCGGTCTGCTCGAGAACCTCGACATGATCCTCGGGTCGGTACGCGACACCGGTCGGCTCGGCGAGTTGCGATTCGACGACGCGCACGTCCTCCCCAAGTCGGCGACCGAGTACGTACGACAGAACCTGTGGCTCGGCATCAGCCAACCGACGCCGGCCGATCTCTGCGTCATCGACATCCTCGGAGCCGACCACGTGATGTGGGGCGCCGACTACCCGCACCTCGAGGGGACGGCGCCGTACACCCACGAGCACTTCTCACAGGTGTTCAACGCGGTCCCCGAGGCGACGTTGCGCACGGTCTTCGCCGGAGCGGCTGCCGATCTGTACGACTTCGACCTCGACGCCTTGGCGCCGCTCGCCGATCAGATCGGTCCGAAGGTCTCCGACGTCGCAACGCCACTTGCGACGCTTCCGGACGAACCGAACGAAGCGCTGGTGCGGTCGCAGAAGCAACTCGCCGACGCCTGAAGGGCCGATCGGCTCGACGCCGGTAGCGTCGGCGCCGTGATCCCGCTCGGAGAAGCCCGCCGGCACGTCCTCGACCGGGTGCCTCGTCGTGTGCCCGCGGATCTCCGGGTCGGTGATGCACTCGGTCTCGTCCTCGCCGAGGACGTGAAGGCCGGCGAGGCCGTGCCGCCGTTCGCCAACACGGCGATGGACGGCTTCGCCGTGTACTCGGCCGACACGGCGGGCGCGCCGGTCGAACTGGAGATCGTCGAGACGATCGCCGCCGGACACGCGCCGACGGTCACCGTCGGGCGAGGTCAGGCCAGCCGCATCTTCACCGGCGCTCCGATGCCCGACGGCGCCGATGCGGTGGTGATGGTCGAGAAGACCGAGACGGTCGCCGATGCCCGCGTGCGGGTCGACGTCGAGGTACCGGTCGCCAACCATGTGCGCCCAGCGGGCGACGACCTGTCCATCGGCCAGACCGTGTTCGAGGCAGGCGTGGTGCTCACACCCGGGCATCTCGGCGTGCTCGACAGCCTCGGAGTCGAGGCGGTCGCTGCGTATCCACGGATGCGGGTCGGCGTGGTCTCGACGGGCGACGAGCTGGTCGAGGGAGCGGTCGAGCTGGCACCGGGTCAGATCCGCGACTCGAACCGGCGCACGCTGCTTGCGCTGGCCTCACAAGCCGGGTGCGACGTCGTCGACCTCGGCATCGCCCCCGACACCGAGGAGGCGATCACCGCGGCGATCCGTCGGGGTGTCGAGGAGTGCGATGCCGTCCTCACATCCGGCGGGGTGTCGATGGGGGACATCGACCTGGTGCGGGTGATCCTCGACCGCATCGGCGACATGCGCTGGATGCAGATCGCCATCAAGCCGGCCAAGCCCTTCGCCTTCGGACTCGTGGAGTCGACACCGGTGTTCGGTTTCCCCGGCAACCCGGTGTCGTCGATGGTCAGCTTCGAGCTGTTCGGCCGTCCGGCACTTCGCCAGGCGATGGGCCACGAACAGATCGACCGGCCGATCGTGCGCGCCGTGGCCGACGGCGATCTCGGCCGACGGTCCGACGCGAAGGTCCACTTCGCCCGGGTCGTCGCGTCGTACGGCGGCGACGGCCGGGTGCACGTCACGTCGTCGGGCGGCCAGGGCAGCCATCACCTCGGAGCGATGGCTGCGGCCAACGCGCTCGCGATCCTCCCGGACGGTGAGGGTGTCGAGCCAGGCGGCGACGTCGACGTCATGCTCCTGGCCGAACCCGCCGGCGGCGGGTCATTCCCTCCGAGCTGACGCACCGCTCGCGGTGTGCGCCGGCGATCAGGAGTCGAGCATCGCCAGGGTGTCGAGTTCGATCGCCATGCGCCCCGAACGATTTGCCATGGCCATGAACATCTCGTCGCCGCGATCGGTCTGGCCGACGATCATCGATGCCCCAACGGCCATGAGGAAGCCGGAGAATGCGAAGCGCCGGTAGTCGTTCCAACAGGTCTCGAAGGCGTACTCCGTCACGCCCCCGGCGAGCAGGTTCTGGTGGTAGCGCTCGACCAGCGCACGTTCGTGCGAGCCGCGCTCGTCCGGGAGGAGGCTGGTGCCCAGGAGGTACGACACGTCGGTGATGCCGGGCCCGAGCGCCACGGTCTGCCAGTCGACGGTCGTGAGCGCCGCGCCGCCGGCCTCGGTTGCGAAGAGCATGTTGTCGACGCGGAAGTCCCCGTGGACCGCGGTGAACGGTTCGGGTCGGTACGAGATGTAGTCGCCCAGGCGTTTCATCATCGCCGTCCCCTCGGCCACCACCGCCGGTTCGACCCGATCGCCGTAGCGGTCGAGGAATCCGGGGAACAGCATCGACAGCAGCTGGATGTAGAACCCCTGCCCGTCGTCACTCGCCCGGTTCAACCACTCGAGGTCGGCGAGTGTGCTGTCGTCCCAGACGGGAGCGTGCAGTCGGGCGATCTCGTCGACCGCGAGTTCGGCGGTGGCGACGTCGCACCCACGCATCTGGTCACCCTGTTCGGCCGGCGCGAGATCGTTCATCAACAGGACGAACTCGTTGGCCTCGACATCGATCAGCGCCACGTACGGTTCGGGCGTCGTGATGTCGACGCGATCTCGCAGCTGTTGGTAGAACCGCGTCTCGATCTCGTAGGTGCGAGTCGCCACCGAGGACGCTCGGCTCGTCTCGTCTTCGGCGGGGAACTTGCCGACGACGGTCGCCGGTCCCGGCTCGCCGTCGTAGGTGAGCGTGAAGCGGATGCTGTCGCCGACCTGGCCGGTGCCGACGGATCGTGACGTCACGTCGGTGACCCGTCCGTCCTCGAGCGCACCGGCGGCGACGAGCACGTCGGTCAGCCATTCGGCTGTGACCTGGTCGGGATGGCTGATGAGTGGGATGTCGCTCATGGCAGTTCGTGCTGGACGGCGCCGCGACCGGTGAGGACGGGTGCGATCATCTCGACCCCCACCGCCACATGTGCCGGGTGGTCCCGGTAGGCCTCGTAGCCGGCCCAGTCGTCGAAGTCGGCGACGATGCCGACCGTCGAGTTGCCGTCGGACTTCCCGACGTCGGCGCCGACGACGTATCCCTTCAGTTCGGGGATCTGCGCGGGGAGGGCACGGAGCGCCTCGAGAATCCCGTCGATGGTCTCGGCGGCGGTGTCGTCGGCGAAGGTGAGCGTCACGACGTGTCGGAGTCCTGGCATCCCGCGGACCGTAGCCTGCCCCCATGGCTGTCGCAGGACCCTCGGAGGCGCAACGACCGGCCGACGTCGCCGTCGCACTCGAAGCCCACGGTTACCTCCCCGACCGCGGGCTCGCGACCGCGATCCACCTCGCGTTGCGGCTCGGTCGACCGCTCCTGCTCGAAGGCGATGCCGGCGTCGGCAAGACCGAGGTCGCGAAGGTGCTGTCGCGGTGGACTGGCGGCGAGCTGCTTCGCTTGCAGTGCTACGAAGGCCTCGACGTCAGCCAGGCGGTGTACGAGTGGGACTACTCGCGGCAGCTGCTGCACCTCCGCGCGGCCGAAGCCGCCGGGACCGCGGCCGGCGCCGACGTGGCGGCGCTCGAGGACGAGCTCTACGACGAGCGGTTCCTCGTTCGGCGGCCGTTGCTGCAAGCCGTCGCTCCCGCGGCGGGGTCGAGCCGAGGGGTGCCACCCGTGCTCCTCATCGACGAGGTCGACCGCGCCGACGACGAGTTCGAGGCGTTCCTCCTCGAGGTCCTGTCGGACTTCGCGGTGACCGTGCCCGAGATCGGAACCTTCCGGGCCGAGACCCCACCGGTCGTCGTCATCACGTCGAACCGCACGCGCGACGTCCACGACGCGCTGAAGCGCCGCTGCCTGTACCACTGGGTCGAACATCCCGACTTCGAGCGCGAGGTCGCGATCGTGAAGCTGCGCGCCCCCGGCGTCGGTGATCGTCTCGCTGCGCAGGTCGCCGCGGCCGCGGCCGAGCTCCGCAGCGCCGGCCTGTACAAGCCCCCCGGTGTGGCCGAGACCATCGACTGGGCCGTCGCGCTGCAGGTGCTCGGCGCCGACGAACTCGATGTCGAGACCGTCGACGATTCGCTCGGGGCGGTGCTCAAGTACCGCGAAGACCAATCGCGCGTCCGGTCGAGCGGCCTCGACTCCCTCGTGCAGGCGGCAGCGCAGCGGAGTGCGTGACCCTGCCGACGCCGCCGTCGCCTTCGTGCGGCTGCTCCGCCAGGCCGGCCTCGTCGTCCCTGTCGACGCCACGGCCCGCTTCGTCGAAGCGCTCGACGTGGTGGGTGTCTCCGAACCCGACGACGTGTACTGGGCTGCCCGGGCGACCCTGATCCGTCATGCGCACGACGTCCACGTCTTCGATCTCGTGTTCGCCGGCTACTTCGGGGGTGAGGCGATCGAGGTGGAGCGGCCCGTGGCGCCAGACATGGTCACGCTCGCGGTCGACGACCCCGACGCCGGAGACGATGGCGACGAGGTCGTCGACGCCGACGATTCGATCGAGGTGCGCTTCTCGCACGTCGAGACCCTGCGAAGCGCCGACTTCGCCACCCTCGACGAACACGAGTTGGCCGAGGCATGGGCGCTGATCGAGCGGATCCGCATCACGGGAGCGCCCCGTCGGTCACGCCGTCGCGTCAGCGCTCCGACGGGTCGAGTCGACCTGCGACGATCGGTGCGTGCCGCGCTCCGAACCGGCGGAGAGCCCGTGCACCGCGCGAGCACCGCACCAGGCGAACGGTTCCGACGCGTCGTGCTGCTCGTCGACGTGTCCGGTTCGATGGAGCCATACGCCCGGGCGCTACTCCGGTTCGCTCACGCCGCAGTCACCGCCCGGTCACGAATCGATGCGTTCGCCCTCGGCACGCGGCTCACCCGCCTGACACGCGAGCTCTCCCGCCGGGACCCTGACGACGCTCTGGCTCGTGCGGCGGCGGCGGTCGAGGACTTCTCGGGCGGGACGCGGTTGGGGGAGGGGCTGCGGACGTTCAACGACGAGTGGGGCGTGCGGGGCATGGCCCGGGGTGCGGTCGTGGTCGTGCTGTCGGATGGCTGGGATCGTGGCGACCCCGACTTCTTCGCCGAGCAGATGCAGCGGCTGTCCCGGGTCGCGCACCGGGTGGTGTGGGTGAACCCGCTCAAGGCGACACCGGGGTATGCGCCCCTCGCGAGGGGGATGGCGGCCGCGCTGCCGCACATCGACGCCTTCGTCGAGGGCCACAGCGTCGATGCGCTGGAGCATCTCAGTGTCGTGCTCGCCGGTGACGCGCCCGAGTAGCGGCCCCGGCGTCTGGGTACCCTCCCGACGATGCGCGAGATCCTGAACGACCTCGATCGGTGGCGCCGGGCCGGAACCCGGGCCGCGGTCGCTCGAGTCGTCGACGTCGAGGGCTCGGGACCGCGAGCGCCCGGCGCAGCGATGGCGGTCAGCGAGGACGGCGAGGTCGTCGGATCGGTGTCCGGCGGGTGTGTCGAGGGCGCAGTGGTGACCGAAGCGCTCGAGATCATCGACTCCGGCGATCGCCGCATCGTGACGTTCGGCTACTCCGACGACGACGCGTTCGCCGTCGGCCTCACCTGCGGCGGGACCATCCATCTCTTCATCGAGCCGCTCGACTGGTGACCATCTTCGACGAGCTGCAGCAGGCGATCCGAGCGGAGGAGCCGGTCGCGCTGGCGACCGTCGTCGACGGCGCGAACGTCGGGGCAAAGCTCCTCGTCCGACCCGACGAGGATCCCGGGGGCACGCTCGGCGACCCCGATCTCGACCGAGTCGTGGCCCGCGACGTCCTGGGCGAGTTGGCAGCCGGGACCAGCGGCGTCCGTCACTACGGGGAGCACGGCGAGGCCCGTGAACGGTCGGTCTCGGTGTTCGTCGAGACCTTCGCCGCGCCGCCGCAGTTGCTCGTCTTCGGTGCCGTGGACTTCACGGGTGCACTCGTCCGTCTCGGCAAGGTGTTGGGCTATCGCACCACGGTCTGCGACGCCCGCGAAGTGTTCGCCACCAAGGCCCGGTTCCCGTTCGCCGACGAGGTGGTCGTCGACTGGCCGCATCGCCTGCTCGAACGGGTCGGCGCCGACCTCGGTCCTCGTGACGCCGTCTGCGTGTTGACCCACGACCCGAAGTTCGACGTACCTGCGGTGATCGCCGCGCTCGAGACCGACGTCGGCTACCTGGGGGCGATGGGTTCCCGTCGCACGACCGAGGATCGCAACCGCCGATTGCGGGGCGAGGGCGTGACCGACCAGCAACTCGAACGACTGATGGCGCCGATCGGTCTCGACCTGGGCGCTCGCACGCCCGAGGAGACGGCGGTGTCGATCCTCGCGGAGATCATCGCCGCCCGAACCGACAAACCGGCGCCCTCACTCAAGGACGCCGACGGTTCGATCCACTGACGTCAAACCGGCGGTCGTCAGGCCTGCTGGGCGGCGACGGTGCCCAGATAGGCGGCGACTCCGGCGACGGCGGCGGCGGGGAACGCCGCGCGCCAGGGGAGGTATCCCTTGATCCCGGCGGCGAGCGCGGCGACGGCGTCTGCGCTGTCGACCGGGACCGCGCGGGCCGCCAGTTCCTGTTCGTCGAGGCCGGGCGCCGGCATGAGGAAGGGCGACGCGAGGTACAACTCGCGGGCGCCGAACAGCCGGGCCAGATACGGGGCGGCCGGGTTGGCGTCGGCGTCGATGCCGAACACCTTGGCCGTCACCCGCGGGGCGAGGAGGGTGCCGACGCCGATCGCCGCCCGGAGGCCGGCGATGGTCTTGCGTGCGCTCAGGGGATCCATGGACAGATGGTGACATGGTTCACCGGCAGAACCCATTGACCGTCCGAGTCCGATGGTCCAGAATGGATGGTATGACGGATCTTCGTACGAACGAGAACGCCTACCTGGCCGGGAACTTCGCCCCGTTGCCGGAGGAGACGACGGCGTTCGACCTCCCGGTCGTGCAGGGAGCGATTCCCGAGGAGCTCACCGGCCGCTATCTGCGGATCGGGCCCAACCCGCTCGACCCGGACCCATCGACACACCACTGGTTCACCGGGACCGGCATGGTGCACGGCATCCGACTCGATGGCGGGCGGGCCGAGTGGTACCGCAGCCGATTCGTTCGTGGCGGCAGCATCCTCGACCAGAAGGGTTGGCCCGATCCGGGCGGCCCCACGGGAGCGATGGAGGGCGCCGTCAACACCAACGTCATCGGACTCGCCGGGCGCACCTTCGCGTGCGTCGAGGCCGGCTCCCACCCGATCGAGCTGACCGACGAACTCGAGACGATGCATCGCGCCGACTTCGGCGCCGCCGACACGCCGGGGATCGCGGGGCCGTTCTCGGCCCACCCCAAGCGCGACCCCGACACGGGCGACCTCCACGTCGCCGCCTACTTCTTCGGGTGGGA